>NZ_JAMQJY010000001.1:913542-1218056 GCF_023703085.1 Alkalicoccobacillus plakortidis
TTCTACTTTATATATACGCTTCTTCTGATTCTCCATGTAACTTGATGATACATGAATTTTAGAAATCTTAGCAGCAAAAAAGATCATACTTAACACCACACCAGACAAGACTCCATAAGCTAAATTGTGCGTCACAAGTACAACAGCAATTGTGACAACAAGCACTATGGCATCTGTTCGTGGCAAACGATGGATCGTTCTAACGGAGTTCCAATCAAATGTACTGACGGATACCATAATCATCACACCAGCTAAAGCAGCCATCGGAATTTGTACTACTAGGTTACCTAATACAACAATTAAAAACATTAAGAATGCACCTGCGACTAGTGTCGATAACCGCCCTCTACCGCCTGATTTCACATTAATAACAGACTGACCGATCATCGCGCACCCGGCCATGCCTCCAAAAAATCCAGACACAATGTTGGCGATTCCTTGTCCACGGCTTTCTTTATTTTTGTTGCTCGCTGTATCTGTCATGTCATCGACAATACTTGCTGTGAGAAGTGACTCTAACAATCCAACGATCGCTAAAGCTAATGAATAGGGAAGAATAATCCACAATGTTTCTAAATTAAAAGGCACATTGGGTAACACAAAATTAGGCAAGGTTTGTGTTAAAGTCCCCATATCCCCAACATTACGTACACCAATATTTAAAAAGAGCACGATGATCGTAACAACTATAATTGCTACGAGTGTTGATGGTACTGCTTTCGTTATCATAGGAAACAAATAAATGATGGCAAGTGTCACCCCTACCAGTAGATACATTACCCATGTTTCACCTACAAAATGATCAATTTGCGCCATGAAAATTAGGATAGCCAGTGAATTAACAAAACCAGTCATTACTGTACGCGGCACAAATTGCATCAGCTTCGCAAACTTACAGACTCCAAAAATAATTTGGATGACTCCGGTCAGGATTGTTGCAGCTAAAAGGTACTCAAAACCGTAATTTGCAACAAGAGTGACCATGACTAAAGCCATTGCTCCAGTAGCAGCAGAGATCATACCGGGTCTTCCACCTGTAAAGGCAATGACAACTGCAATACAAAAGGACGCATATAAACCGACCATTGGATCCACACCAAGCGATAATCGAGAAGGCAATGGCTTCTGGAATTAAAGCTAATGCCACCACAATGCCGGAGAGAATATCTCCCCTCACATTACCAAACCATTGGTCTTTTAAACTTTCTACCATGTTTCTACCTCTTCCTCATATCATTTTACGACCCTCGAGTCTCACAAACGTCCTTTCAAATAAATGAATGAAAGAGAGTCTTACTGATCACGTCGTTTTCTCTTCGTTTATTATAGTGAATCCAATCATTTTCGCAAGATATTTTTTTACTCGGATGATTTGACCATTGACATCAACTGGATATGAATGTAAGATAATCTAAATTCAATCAGACACATTCAATGACAAAGAGAGTAGTTCAAATTACGTTGGCTAGCGAGTTAGGGATGGTGTGAGCCTAATGCAACAAATTTGAATGAAGCGCACTTTGGAGATGTTTCCTGAACGATTAGTAGGGAAATGCGGGGAGTCACCTCGTTACAAATGGAAAGTGGTCACCTTTTTGGTGGCAACTAGAGTGGTACCACGGGAATCTATGCTCTCGTCTCTAATTATAGAGACGGGGGCTTTTTTATATTCATAAGGAGGAAAAATGATGATTCATACACAAATCGCAAAAGCTATTGCCAAAACGTTAGATTATATTTTATCAGAAGAGGAAGTGTACAATCTTCTTGAAACACCAAAGCAATCTCATCTTGGTGATGTTGCTTTCCCTTGCTTCACACTCGCGAAAATAGGAAAAAAATCTCCCGCCATCATAGCAAATGAAATCAAAGAGAATCTTAAAAGTGAATGGATCCACTCAATTGAAGTAGCAGGAGCCTATGTAAACATTTTTGTTAGCCAAGATTTATCTGGGAACCACATTCTCAACCAAGTTCTGACTGAGAAAAGTCAGTTTGGTTCCAAACCATCGACAGGTGAAAAAGTATTGATTGATTATTCCTCTCCAAACATTGCTAAACCATTTTCCATGGGGCACTTACGTTCAACCGTTATTGGTCACTCCCTTTCCCATCTATCAGAGAAAAATGGATACGATGTCGTTCGAATCAATCATATAGGTGACTGGGGCACTCAGTTTGGAAAACTCATTGTGGCGTATCAGTTATGGGGAGAGAAGTCGCTTATTGAGAAAGAACCCATTAAAGAATTATTAAAACTATATGTGCACTTTCATGAAGAAGCTAAGAAAGACGATGCTTTAAATAATCAAGCCCGCGCTGCCTTTAAGGCGTTAGAAAACGGAGACGAAGAATGCCTCACTCTATGGAAATGGTTCAGAGAAGAGTCCTTAAAGGAATTCGAAACCATCTACCAGCTACTTGGCATTACCTTTGACGCTTACACAGGTGAAGCTTTTTATAATGACAAAATGGCGCAGGTCGTTAGTGAATTGCAGGATAAACATTTACTTACGCTCTCTCAAGGTGCCTATGTTGTTGAACTAGAAGACATGCCGCCTTGTCTCATCACTAAAAAGGATGGGGCCACATTATACGCAACCCGTGATGTGACGGCCGCCCTATATCGCCACCAGACCTACCAACCGAAAAAAACCTTTTATGTGGTTGGTCATGAACAATCCCTACATTTTCAACAAGTGTTTCAAGTTCTTAAAAAAATGGGATATGAGTGGGCAACCAGTCTTGAGCATGTAGCATTTGGTATGATGCTAAAAGATGGATCAAAAATGTCGACGCGTAAGGGCAAGATTGTACTCTTGGCTGATGTATTAGCAGAAGCTATTGAAACAGCAAAACGTAATATGAATGATAAAAACGCGTCTCTTTTAGATAAAGAGTTGGTTGCTAAGCAGGTTGGAGTTGGTGCGATCATCTTTAATGACCTTAAAAACCTACGGACCCACGATTTAGAGTTCTCCCTTGAACAAATGATGAGTTTTGAAGGTGACACTGGACCCTATGTTCAATACACATTTGCTCGTATTTCAACGATTTTAGAAAAGGGTCAGTATCAACCAAAAGAAGATACATTCTGTTCTTTAGGTGAACAGGCATGGCCGATCATTATGCTATTAGATCAATTTCCTTCCTTAGTTGAAAAGTCATTTGACCAAGCAGACCCTTCTCAAGTTGCCAGATACAGTTTATTACTAGCACGGTCATTTAATAAGTACTACGCTCACACAAAAATTCTTGTAGAAGACAATCATAAACAAACAAAGCTAGCTTTTTCATATGCAGTCTCTCTTGTGTTAAAAGAATGCCTACGACTTCTAGGAATAGCAGCACCAAGCCAAAATGTAATAAATGAGATGAGTTAATGTATACTGGTTAGAAGATGGAACATGAAGAAAGAGGGAACAGATGCCTACTATACTGGTTGCTGACGATGACGCGAACATTCGCGAACTCGTTTGTTTATTTCTAAGAAATGAGGGCTTCACAACGGTTGAGGCAATAGATGGCAAACAAGCAATGGCCGTCTACGCTTCTTCCCAAGTGGATCTTGTTGTGCTTGATATTATGATGCCGATTATGGACGGTTGGGCATTATGCAAGGAGCTACGAAAAGCAAGTCCTGACCTTCCTTTGCTCATGCTGACTGCCAGAGGTGAAACCTGGGAGAAGGTAAAAGGTTTTGAACTTGGAACGGATGATTATTTAACAAAACCATTTGATCCGTTGGAGTTAATGGCTCGTGTTAGAGCATTATTAAAGCGTTATCGAATTGGCGTCACGCAGACGATTCAATTTGGTGACGTCATCCTTGACCGACAAACCTATAAAGTGACACGCGGTACTGAGTCTCTCACATTACCACTCAAGGAATTTGAGTTGCTCTATAAGCTCGCTGGAACTCCTGGACAAGTCTATACACGGGAGCAATTGATTGATCAAATTTGGGGAATTGATTACGCAGGTGATGATCGCACAATTGACGTGCATATTAAACGTCTCCGTGAACGATTTGCCTCTACTCCCCACTTCAAGATTGAAACGGTGCGAGGGCTTGGGTATCGACTTGAGGTGAACGAATGATCTGGTCCCTTTATACTCGTGTCGTTCTGACATTTTTAGGTTCAGTCATTGGTGGAACGCTTATTGCTTTTTTTGTGGCTACTTGGGTATTTGAAGACAAATTAAATGAGAACTTACAAATTACCCTGTACGATTTTGGTCAGGACATAGTTAACATCTACAAAACCATTCCATTAGAAGAAGCGGATTCACTCATCCAAGAAATGAACCAACTTAATTCGTATCATATTCGTATTTACGAAGAAGATGGTCAGTTTCAATCTTATGGAACATTTGAAGAAGATGACATCTCCACTGTGACGATGGAACAAGTTGAGCAGGTTCTAGATGGTCAAACGGTACAAGTTCCAACAAACGGCGTAAGTCCGATTCGCTTAGGCATTCCACTAGATACGGAAGTAGGCACAAAAGCGATGTTTGTCGACCCGGTCTCCCCTTCTTCCTCCTCTTTTTTAATTAAGTGGATCTATTATTTTTTAACCTATTCATTAATAGCAGGAAGCATCTTAATTCTCGTTGCCACATTCTTTTTGGTTAGACCCATTAAAAAGCTAACAAAAGCAACGAAACGAATTGCAGTTGGTGATTTTGATGTTGACCTGAATATTAAACAAAAAGGTGAGCTAGGTACCTTAGCTCGTAGCTTTGAAGAAATGACGCGGGACTTGCAACAGCTTGAACAGATGCGAAAAGACTTTGTTTCAAACGTGTCACACGAGGTTCAATCTCCTCTCACGTCCATATCAGGATATGCCGTAGCACTTAAACAAGTAGACCTGACTAATGAAGAAAAAAGTCGTTATCTCGAAATTATCATTGCTGAAGCAGAGCGAATGTCCAAGATGAGTGATAGTCTGCTAAAGCTTAGCTTGCTTGAGTCGCAGTCTCAGCACTTGCGTCTAGTCACACTCAATCTAGATGAACAAATCAGACGAGTCATCGTTGCGATTCAACCTCAATGGGTCGCTCGCCATATCCAATTTGAGCTTGGACTTACCTACCACTCCCATTATGGCTGACCATGATTTATTGAACCAAGTATGGACAAATATACTAGGCAATAGCATTAAATTTTCCGAAGATGACAGTGTCATTCATGTCAGCATAAAGCAAGACACTACATTCGTAACAGTTCAAATATCCGATACAGGTATTGGTATCTCTCAGACTGATCAAAAACGTATATTCGAGCGTTTTTTCAAAACGGACCGGTCTCATAGTCGTACTTATGGTGGAAGCGGCTTGGGTCTTGCGATCGTTAAACAAATTGTTTCTATACATCAAGGAGATATCCACGTAAAAAGCGAGCCTGGACAAGGTACTACCTTTATTGTCACCTTGCCAATTACACAGTAATATCCTTCTGCTACAGACTCATACCTATCAGTCTGTAGCTTTTTTTGCTTGTTCATACTCCGTTCATATTCGCGTCATAGAGAGTACATATTAGTTGTATACACTTTTATTAACGGACCGTTACACAACAAAGAGACTGGAGAAGATACAAGTGATAAAAAAAATACTCAACATTCTACTTAAAATAATAGTGGTAATCGTTATAGTCATTGGACTTTTTCTAGCTATTGTTTTTATTGTTAATCTAATCAGTAGCAAATCAGAGCAAGGAAAAATAGAATCGTATGGTCAATTGGTGCCAGTAGATGGGGAACATATCAATGTAACGATTGAAGGAGAAGGCGAAGAAACAGTTGTACTTCTACCAGGCTATGGAACAGCCGCACCTGCTCTTGATTTCAAGCCATTAATCGAAGAGCTATCGCCATATTACAGAGTCGTAGTTGTTGAACCTTTTGGTTATGGATTAAGTGATTATACTGAGAAAGATCGCACGACTGAGAATATTGTAAGTGAAACCCATGAAGTATTGCAAAATCTTGGTATTGATCAATATATTCTAATGGGCCACTCGATTGCAGGCATCTATGGATTAGATTATGTGAATAAATATCAAGATGAAGTGACAGCATTTGTCGGAATCGATACGAGTGTCCCAACCCAAGGAGGCATGGATACTGAATTTCCAATCAAAACGTTTAACTTCCTAAATAAATCAGGGATCGTCAGACTATTTATGAAGCTAGGTGATGACCCATATGAATCCCTTCCATATAATGATGAAACAAAGGAACAAATGAGAATGCTTACTCATAAAAACTTTTATAATCCAAGTAACATCAACGAGATGCAGCATTTTGAATCGAATTTTAATGCCGCACAGGCTTTAGACTTCCCGTCAGACCTTCCTTTACTTTTCTTTTTAGAAGCAGATAACACAGACGTAGACGGATGGATTCCACTACATGAAGAGCAAGTAAAAGACTCTGATCACGGAGAAGTGATTTTGCTTGAAGGGGATCATTACCTACATCACACACAATCCGAAGTAATGGTTGAGATGGTACGAGACTTTCTGAAATAAATAAAGGACAAAAAGCCGATGATGTCTTCACAACATTGGCTTTTTGTTTTATTCTTATAAGCACAATCCATATTTCTCCAAAGGAAAGGAAAACAACATGCATTTAGGACTTGGACGGAATGAGGTCAAGCTAGTCACCTATACACCTCAATGGGTAGAGGAATTTCAACGAGTTAAAAGTAAACTAGTAAGAGACTCTGGTATGTACGCTGAACGCATTCAACACATTGGCAGCACGGCTATTGTAGAGATGCCTTCTAAACCAATCATTGATTTACTCATTGGTGTGGATGACCTCACAGCTCCACCGCGACGTACAATAAAAGCTCTAAATAAATCGGGCTTCGTGAAGCTACAGGTTGAAAAACCTAACGAGATCATCTTTGCCCAATTCACTGATCTAACTTATCAAACGAAAACACATTATGTCCACGTCGTTCAATTTAACAGTGAGCTTTGGAAGGATCTACTTTTTTTCAGAGACATTTGAATACGGAATTAGTAGAAAGAGATGAATATGCTAGATTAAAGACATCCTATGTACAAACCTCTTCTACGGGTATAAAGGAATATACGGACTCTAAAGAAAAATTTGTGCGGAGGATCTATAAAAAGAGGCACCAATTACTACCCGTTTATATCATGAGGCTCGAAGAAGATGAGGGCTTTGCTGAAATTAAAGGGAACTATGCTTGCTTTACGATCAGTCCAGATGCTGATGACTATGTACTAGCGACAAAAGAGTTACTCTATCACGTACTTCTTCATCTGAATGCCTTTCCAGTGACGGTTACATTTGGTTTTTATGAAGGTCAAGAAGCAGAGTTTACTCAATGGTTTCAGGATAGAAAGATCGATTTTCAACTACGCCATTTCGTGATTGACCAGAAAAAGGAAGGTCCAAGATATAAGTCACCTATTCTGGAGGTACATGTTCATGATGCGGAGAATCTTTTGGCTTGTTTAGATCAATTTTTTTGGCTGCCCATGCAGAATGAGTTTTTTTCAGTGTCTTCCACCAGAAAAGTGAAGTATATCGAAAGAGCTCCTATTCGAAATAGCAAACGTAAAGTGTTGACTCCTGTATTTGACATGCTGCCAGACACAACGTTTATAACAATTGAACATGACGCTCAAGCCGTAGTAATAATCTCAAATGAATCCAAGTTTCAAACAGTAGAATCATTAAAAAAATCACTACCTAAAAATATTCGTGTTCTCGATTATTAATGCGACAATTCTCTCCCAACAAAATGGGCAGGAATCGGGCTGAGATCTAAGCGCCTTGCCCATATCGAGAGTTGTCCAATATGATGAATCTCATGTACGATGATATGATGAATGATGTCGTCACATGTGTACGCATTTGTTTCCCACGGCACTTGAATCATTTTTTCATTTAATTGAAGTAACTCACAATCTATAAAATGTTTGTGATCTTGTTTTAAGCGGTTAGACAACGAGACTACTTTATCAAGCGTTGCATAATCATCAAATGAATACACCATATCTTCTTTGCCTTGTATTCCACGAATCCAACTGTTTTCAACCTCTACGATATGGAACAGCGTATACAAAATACTGCCCGCGCCACCACCCATTTCTTTTAGCAACTGACTAGAAGTAAGCTGCTGACACCATTTAAACCATTCATCACGGACTTGCCAATTGTAGGCAAAGAATTTCTTCATGTCCCACTCATCTCCTTCTTCTATAACCATTCAATACCGTTTTGAAAAAAAGATAAACAAAAGAAATACGGTGCTAGCGATAAGCGCTGTAAAAATACCGAGAAGCTGAAGAGCTGTTAAGGTAATTATTTCTGTTGTGAGTAAGATCATAAATATAATAGAGTACCCCATTATAAAACCGTAATTATAAAACATCGCCTTCTGTTTAATAAGCTTAGCTCGTTCATCATTCACTTTAAATTGAGGATAAAGATACGCCCATACTGCACAAATGATACTTAAAGTAATCCACATGAATTCGTGACCTTGTACTTCACCCCCAACATTTACATTCAAAATCAATAAAAACAACCCAAAAATAAGGAAAAGCAATGAATAAACAGTAAATAAAATTCTTCCCGACTTATTACTCATGACCCAACTATTTTTTTGACTCACGACAATCCCCCTACTCTTCTAGATGAAAAACATCCTCTACATGTGTGCCAAAGCACCTTGCTATTTGAATCGCAAGTGGCAATGAAGGATGGTACTTACCCTTCTCGATCGATATGATCGTTTGCCTTGAGACACCAAGCTTTTGAGCTAACGCTTCTTGAGACAAATGATGCTGTTTACGCAGTTCTTTTATTGAATTTTCCATACGCATTGCCTCCTGACACACAGTATAAAGTAAAGCACCCTTTACGTAAAGGGTGCTTTACTTTTGTAAAAAAATTTTTTCCGAGCAATAAAAGAGTTTTCACGCTCATCTAATTAGATTATAATCTAATTAGATGAGCAACCCTATATCCTAAAGAAAGCTTTTTTTTTTGCAAAACTAATTAGATATACATCTAACTTTATTGGAGGAATACTATATGCATAGTTATCGAGTGTTAAAAAAAGAGCCTAGATATCGAATTTTATTCTGGAGCTCTGTTTTAAATGGAATGGGTAGTCGCTTTGCTCAAGTTGGCTCTTTCGCCCTTCTTTATCTATTAACTGAATCTAGTCTTGCACTAGGAAGTTTGCTTGCTTTACGTGTTATTCCTACCATTTTATTTGCATCACTTAGCGGTTATTTGGCCGATCGTTTTCATAAGGCAAAATTGTTACTTTGGATCGATCTATTAAGAGCACCGTTTGCCTTATTGCCATTGTGGGTTGTTCACACAGATCACTTATGGTTGTTATATCTCAGTACTTTTGTCATTGCTAGTGGGGAAGCGATGTATAGACCGATTCGTTTTGCAGCAATTCCTGACATTGTGCAGAAGAAAAACTTACTCTCTGTTAATGGATTAGAGCAAAATGTGGTCGGCTTAACCCTTGTTTTTGGCTCCCTTCTTGGAGGTATCATCGCTTTTGTATCTGATGTAACCATTTTATTTTTTATTCATACAATTTTTCTTTTATTAGCAGCAACGCTTATAGCAAGATTGGCAAAAATCGAAAGTATACCGAAACTCAAAGATAATGTTGTACCAGTAGAGTTTTCATTAAAAGAAAGCGGATTTCTTTTGTTTAAGGTGGCATTATTACGAGTATTTTTAATGGTCATGCTACTTATGCCGCTAGCAAATGGGGTCGACAATGTGATCTTTAACTTGATTGCATTAGATGTTTTTGAAAAAGGAGATCTGGGAGTTGGATTGATCTATGCTTCATTAGGAATGGGATTAATCTTAAGTTCAACGATCGCTAAATGGATTCGTGGAAAATACATGGCTGTTGGAGCAGTGATGATTTTTTTGGAGGGTGTAGGTCATCTGTTACTTAGTCAATCCTTCTTCTTTTTGCAAGCTTTACTACTTGCCGCAGCCATTGCGTGTGCAGTTGGAGTAAGTAATATCTGTTTTGATACGGTACTCATGAAAATTCTACCTGCATCTAAAAGAGGAGTACTAATTGGTACGTTATCAATGTTTGAAAATAGCTCGATGGGGATAGCGATGGTTGGAGCTGGATTTCTCTCTGAATGGCTCGCTCCGTTAAAAACCGCTTTTCTAGTTGGGATCACGTATATCTTTTTTGCATTAATCTTTATAGTAATTTTCAAGAGTATAAATGTTCGTGAATCATTACGTAAATTAAACCATTTGGACAAACGTACTGAAGAAATATAATAAGAGGGAGAGTATGCTCATCTCCCTTATCTCAGCTACTCCACATCTAGATAAAGGGAATAACTCCCCGTGCCTTCTGGCCATGATGCTAATACTTCAAATATGTTTAAACCGGAATGAATGGAGAGATCTAATTCATCATAACTGTCCAGTTGACCTCCTGAATCCCAGGTCCTGATTGAGTAATGAGTTGGTTGTTTTTCAAATTCAATGGATACCTCTGAGTCTGTTGAAACAGTGATTGGCTTTTGATAGTCCGCAATGGTTGATGGCAAATCTGAATCAGCTTCGATACCTACGCCTTGACCAAATACATTTGTTTCACCCCAGCTATACGAGCCTAAAACGGGGTCAATGGTTTCATCACCTATGATAATGGACAGTTTAGGAGGTTTTAAATCATCTGTGTTTATTTCATCTGAGCAGGACACTAATAGAAAACTCAACATCATCAACAGTGCGATCATGCGCTTCATCCATCCACCCCTATCATAAATATAATTCTAAATCTGGAGGCATTAATTCAACAAATAATCCACTGTTCTCTATTCTTCGTTTAATCGATGAGATGGCTTCGTTTGTATGTAGATACATATAATAATCATAACCAAATGTCACAACTAGTTGATCAATCACACCAAGTCTCGCCCATAAAAGATCTCGCAAAATTAATTTCACAAACGGTCTAATTTCTTGTATTGTAATTGAACGTCCAACCTGTACGGAGTGAAAAAGCTCCTTCATATCATCAGTTGAGTACGAATCGAAATCTTCAGCTGATTCATCATGCCTCTCCAAATATAAAACATGTAACTCTGTAAAATGATGAAGCTTCATAAACCGTAAAATAGCATCAATATAAAGAGCTTCTATTCTAAGATACTCGTCCTCTGTTAGTAAGCCATTACCGCCTTGTCTTTTACCAATGTCACAATAAGAAGTCCATTCCTCTTGATCCTTGTACACCCCGTTTTCATATCGATTGGTAGGATTATATTTTGTTACACGATATGTATTCAACCGATTCTCTCCTTTATATCTAAAACCATCAGATCCTCATCCAAATAGACATTGTTATCTAGCTTTAGAGCTTGTTTATCGACGCCATATCTTTTAAAACCCATTGATTGATAGAGTTTTTTGGCAGATTCGTTTGTTGATACTACGGTCAAGTAGATCTGTTCGATTCCACGGTTTGCTTCTGCCTTCTGGACTGCCTGTTTGATTAAAGCTTTGCCGACCCCTTCTCCCCTTTTTGGGGTGAGACATACATTGCTACAAGCATGGCACGGTGCCTGAGTTTCTGTTTTGTTTCAATGAGTAAAGTGGTGACTCCTACTAATGATTCGCCATCAAACATGCCAAATGTCACTGAATCTTCACCTTTTAACCTTGCTTTGAATGCGTCTACTGGCAACTCTTTTTCTTCCTCATAGCTTGACGCAAATGCTTCTGGAGCTGTTTGTAAGGCTTCGAATCGAATGCTTCGATATGCCTCTGCGTCTAGCTCAGTTAATGGTCGATATTTCAATACCCTACCATCCCTTTCCTTTACAAATTCTTCACACGAATCGCCTTGTAATGAGCACATAAGCCCTTCATAGTTATTGTATATGAAAGTATCCAATAAATCTTCAAAAAAAAGACAACTAGAGGATGAGAGCTATGATGAATCAAACAAAAACCTACTATCATTCGATTGATGTCTTTCGGTTGATCTGTGCCGTTGCTGTTGTCATCGTGCATATCACTTCACAAATTCCTAGTAATGAAATTGCCAATTGGAGCAATTATTATAGTTATCGGTATGTATTAGATATTGGTAGCCCATTCTTTTTTATGGCTGCTGGTTTTATTCTTTATCGTAAAAGTAAAGACGTTGGCCCTGGGTATCTTATTTCATATGCTAAAAAGATCTTTAGCTATTATTTAATCTTTTCAATCTTTTATATGGTTGCTCGAGTGGTGATAGAAGCGATAACCGCGAGTATTCAAAATGAATCTATCAAAACCGCCATATTAACTCAAATCAATCAATGGAGCACAATCAATCTACTAAATGGTTCAATTGGGTCCTTCCAAGCTCTTACTTTTTAGTGATTCTTATCTATTCTGCTTTGTTCCTGTACGTCCTGCTTCGACTCAAAGCAAACACCTTAGCACTGGTTACGATTGCGATTGCTTTATACGCAGCAGAGAACGCCGGGCTTCTCTCAAACTTGAACATTTTTCAATACAAAAACTTTGCGTTTGGCTTATTGTTTGTTACGCTCGGATTTGCCTTAAATCATAGTAAAGAGTTTATAAACTATAAAGCGCCGTGGCTCTATACGATTTTATTTGCAGTTGCATATGTATGTAATTATTACTACCAAATTGGTCTCGGATGGCTCCTACTGCCTCTCTTCACCTTTTCACTTGGTGCCTTTTGTGTGCAGTTCCCTACACTCGGTAAAGGTAGCCTATTAACCCGTTTATCAAGCTATTCATTAGCGATCTACACGCTTCATATTTTTGTTGAACTCATTATTCTTAAGTCTGTTGAAGTAATAGGCTGGTCCGATTATTATGCAAATCCACTCTATTATGTAGGAACAATTGTAGCTTGTATCACCGTACCAATGCTTATCTTTAACCCTATATATAACGGGGCGATCTGGATTAAAGAGACTTTGATTTTTTCACAAAAAAAACGTTCACAAGATTCAGAGCTACGTAAGCAAAACTATGGATAAACGTAGAAAGTAAAAGCATATACCGGATTACGGTATATGCTTTTTCTAATCCATCATTCAATGTAGTCAGCGACATAACACTAACTGTGAATCTTAACGTGAACCTTTCACCTCAATGTGACCGATTTCGAGCCAACCGTTGTCTTCCTGCTCTTCATTAGCAAAATGAAATCCTTTCGCATCAGAATGAGTTTCCGATAAAGGATTAACGACTTTAACTAAAATATCATAACTACCTTCACTTACATTCGAAGTGTTACTCGTCCACTCCAACAAAACCTCATTCGTATCTCCTGTCTCTTCATCATTGGGTATGATGTATGAGAGATCCCAGTCGGTAGTCCATTCCTTTATTTTTCCGTTCTGATCTCTTGCTGCTATATCCACTTCCCAATCATAATAGAAAGGAGCCACACCAGTATTTTGAATGTGGATCGCTGCTTGTAATTGACCACTGTCTGAATTTACATAGGCAGTTGGTACAAAATACTCATACCCCAAACTACGTGAACCTTCACGCGCTCGTTCAATAGCATCTGCTTCAAGTGGCGTTTGGAAAACTTCTTGAATTTTTAGCCAAGATGCATGAGTTAATTCTAGACTTTTGTAATAATCCTCTCCCTGTGCTCCTTCAATAGGTTCACCTAAATATTGAGGCGGATCGTTATTCCACATCTCGATTTGAATTTCCGGACGCATTTCTCCACCGATTGGTTCTGCTTTCCATTTCTCAATCACTTGATTAGCTTGCAGACGCCCCGCAAAGTGCCAGTCCTTTCCACCTAAACTAGGAGGTAAGGTCTGAAACGCAAAAGAATCATCGTGATAACCAATATTTAAATCACGATTAAATTCCGTTGGATAGCGTGCAAGTATTTTTGTTTCATTAAATGAATCATCCAAGCCTTGCAAAATGGCTCTTTGGTTGGCTAAACTTGGCATCCAATCGGTTGCAATTCCATCCTCGTGTTCAGCCAATTCACCATCCCAACTTCCAATTGGAGTCCATCCATCCTGTGGGTACGTATGCCATTCACCCCAAAACCCTATTAAACCAGCTTGTATGAAACCAACTCTTGAATCTCCATCGTACTTATCTCCAAGAGCTTCAATAAACTGCAATAATGCGAGCTGTAGATTCTCGTCATTATAATTTGGGGCCACACTCGTTCCATTTGATCCCCCATTGCTTTCGTAATGATAGTCTCTTGTTTCCAATCCGAGATCAAGTAGAAACTGAGGGATTCCAGTTGGCTTATGTGGATAATCGAGATACACCCTGAAAATAGCCTGATTTCCTCTCGACGTTATATCGTCTACTCTAGATTCTAACTTGCTCCAATCATACTCATTGAAATTCGTCATAATATCATTTAGAGGAATATAGAAGAATTCCATACTATATGGTAGTTGATTATCATCTATCCGCCATGCTGCTGAGTCGCTAAAGGGTAAAAATCCTTTTAACGGGTTATCAATCGGTGCGGGTGAATAAGTAAGATTAAACGTGTTCGCAGGAGTTGCCCACTCAGGAGCCAAAGATCCTCCTAAACCGCCTTCCGAGGTTCCCCATAGACTGATTGAATCTATATACACTCTATTTGTCGAATTCGCCTGTGGATTATAGCCAAATTCGTACCCTTCAATTAAAGCTAGGTTTAAATCATTGTCACATCCTTGTGGACATTGCCACGACTTCTCTGTAAATTGATCCCAAGCCATTCGGATAAGGCCAGCAAAATCTTCTGGGACAATCAATATGCTGTCAAAAGAATTCTCTTCCCATGAAGAACTTCCATCTTCTTTAAAAGACGCTGTAAACGTCCCTTCTTGACCATACGCGTTTGATCCAGATTTAATATCAAAGTTAAATGCTAACGGTTCATCAGCATCATTATGTATCCAAAATGAAATACCGGTAGAATCTGTCCAATCACTCACAGTAAAATGTTGAGATACAGCTACCCATGAGTCTAAGGGCTCTTTAGGAACGATTAACATAGAATTTGTACCATCATAAGCACGCTCTTGGCTTAAGGACCAATCGACAGTATTTCCACCAGATGACCAGAGTCTATATGTACTTTTTAATTCATCATCTGAGGCATAGCTTTCAAAGTCATCAATGATTGTAATTGAGTCTGAAAATGCTGCTTCAACTTTTACAGTAGTAACTGTTACTGATAACGTTATAAGTAGAACAGAAACCAAAAAATAGTGTACTAATTTAGTGTTTTCTTTCATATGAACCTCAACCTCCGTTAGATATTGATATTCGGTCTTCCCTTTCCTTCCCCCTCTTAATTATATTCCCACCCAAAGCCCAACCCTTTCTATTTTATCGGTTATCGTCAAACTTTAATAAGTGCAGCTATTTTATGATCTCAACAAACTAAAGCTTTATTGCCTTTAACATTTTCAAAAAAAATATATCAAAACAGTTGCATTTTCTTTGATAAGTGTATTATACTAATAACAATTAACAAAACGTTAATTAATAAAACGTTTTTATCTTATGTAACGTTGAGGAGGGAACAAATGTCTTCAAGTAATCACAAAGCTCTTGAGCAATACGATGTAAAAAAATTTAGAACTCCAGATGGATATACTTCTGATATCGCAGTCTTCACGATCGTTCCTACACATACAGAAGCATACAAACCACCTAAGATGGATCTGAAGCTTCTGTTGATTAAAAGGTCGGATCTTAATGCAGAAGGCGATGTCAACATTGAAGCTGGAAAATGGGCCTTACCTGGAGGTTTTGTCCAAGAGAACGAGTCCGCCTATGAGGCAGCCAAGCGTGAACTCCTCGAAGAAACAAGTATAAAGGATATTCATGTTAAGCATTTTAGTGTTTACGATCAGCCAGGGCGCGATCCACGAGGATGGATTATCACAAATGCACATTATGCGATCGTTCCTGAGAGCCATCTCATTAATAGAAAAGCAAATGATGATGCAGCCGAAGTACATCTCTTCACTATTGAAGAAGTATTGGAGTTAGCTTCCACATCACAACTGGCTTTTGATCACGACAAGATAATAAAAGAAGCCATCAAGAATATCAAAACAGATCTATTACAAACAACCATTGCTAAAGAGTTCTTACCTAAAAATTTCACGTTCTCAGAACTTCAAGCAGTATTATTGACTGTCACCAAAGATCCAGCCATATCAAGTAATCAATCTTTTATTAGAAAGATCAAAACATTACCTTTTATTGCTGCAGTTCCAGGAATGACAACACAAAGAACATCAAAAACACCCACACAGCTTTATACGTTTATTGACATGGAAATCGTTAAACCAATCTACACGGCTAGATATTAATTTCTTTTTTTACCCTTTACTATTAACATTCTGTTAACAGAAGAAACGGAGGACGTTATGAATAAGGCGTTGATAAATATTGATTACACAGTTGATTTTGTTGATACAAATGGGAAACTAACTTGCGGAAAACCTGGTCAAGACATTGAAAAAGAAATAGTGAAAGTTACTAAGGACTTTCTTAAAGATCAATCTTATGTTGTTTTTGCGATTGATCTCCATAAGGAAAACGATCAAATGCATCCAGAGTTTAATCTATTTCCACCGCACAATCTAGAAGGTACTAAGGGTAGATTCCTTTTTGGAGAATTACATGAATTGTACCAAGAACATAAGGACTCCTCCCTCACCTACTGGTTAGATAAAACAAGATATAGCGCTTTTGCAGGTACGGATCTCGAAATGAAATTAAGAGAAAGAAAGATCACTGAGATTCATTTGATTGGGGTATGTACAGACATATGCATCTTACACACCGCAATCGATGCTTACAATAAAGGCTTCAAGATCGTGATTCATCAACATGCAGTAGCTAGTTTTAATGCAGAAGGACACAAATGGGCACTCGGACATTTCGAAAATTCTCTTGGAGCAACACTCGTTTAAAAAAACATTACATTTGGAGGAAAACACAATGACTAACACTTACTCAGACGATAGTTTCATGCTGCACACGGATTTGTATCAGATTAATATGGCCCAAACATATTGGAACGATGGATTAGAAAATAAGAAATCAGTGTTCGAGCTTTTCTTTAGAAAGCTACCTTTCGGAAATGGATACGCTGTGTACGCTGGACTTGAAAGAGTCATCGAATTTTTAAACAACTTTGGTTTTACTGAAAGTGACATTAGCTACCTTCGAGAGTTAGGATATGAAGAAGACTATCTTGATTTCCTGAGCGGCCTTACATTCACTGGGACCGTCAAAAGTATGAAAGAAGGAGAATTGGTATTCGGTAATGAACCAATCTTACGTATCGAAGCTCCATTAATTGAAGCTCAATTAATCGAAACACCCTTATTAAATATCATCAATTATCAAACGTTAATTGCTACAAAGGCTTCAAGAATCAAACAACTTATCGGTGATGATCGGGCTATGGAATTTGGAACCCGCCGTGCTCAAGAAATGGATGCAGCTATTTGGGGAACAAGAGCCGCTTATTTGGGTTGGATTTGATGCAACCTCCAATGTTCGCGCTGGAAAGAAATTTGGAATTCCTGTAGCCGGTACTCATGCACACTCACTGGTTCAAGCTTATAGAGACGAGTACACAGCGTTTAAAAAATATGCGTCAACCCACAAAGATTGCACCTTCTTGGTTGACACGTATGACACACTGAAATCTGGTGTTCCAAATGCCATCAAAGTGGCAAACGAAGAGAAAGAAACGATCCATTTTAAAGGCATTCGATTAGATAGCGGAGATTTAGCTTACCTATCTAAGGAAGCTAGAAAAATGCTAGATGAAGCGGGTTATACCGATGCAGCCATTTCTGCTTCAAATGACCTTGATGAAGAAACGATTATGAATTTAAAATCACAAGGAGCAAAAATTGATGTTTGGGGTATAGGAACGAAACTTATTACAGCGTATGATCAGCCTGCTTTAGGCGCAGTTTATAAGCTTGTTTCAATCGAAGAAGATGGAGAAATGGTTGATACGATTAAAATAAGCGCAAACCCAGAGAAAGTATCAACACCTGGACTTAAAAGAGTCTTCCGCATCATCAATAACAGAAACGGTAAATCAGAAGGAGATTATATCGCGTTAGATACTGAAGAGCCGAATGAAGAAAAACAATTAACGATGTTCCACCCTGTTCATACCTTTGTAAAAAAAGTTGTGACAGATTATGAGGCTGTTGAGCTACATCACATCATTTTCGATAACGGAGAATGCGTCTATACTCAACCTAGCCTAGAAGAGATTAGATCATTTGTTACGTCTAACCTACAGCTTCTATGGGATGAATATAAACGATTGGTCATGCCAGAAGAATATCCTGTAGATCTTAGTCAACTATGTTGGGATAACAAAATGGCGAGAATTGCTGAAGTGAAACAGAAAGTCTCTGATAGAATTCAATAGATACAAGCAATGGGAGGCTCACCCTCCCCTATCATCTTGATATTACTGGAGGTTTAACCAATGGGTAAAGTAGGCATTTTCGGTTCATCTTTTGACCCGATCACAGACTCTCACTTATTCTTAGCAAAAACATTAGCTGATCTATGTAACTTCGAATACGTTATTTTTGTCCCATGTGTTAGCAGTCGTGGAGATGGAAAAAAGATGAAAGCAAGCGATGAAGACAGATGGAATATGATCCAATTAGCGATAAAAGACAATCCAATTTTTAAAGCTGATGATTTTGAAATGAACGCAAAAGCAGGAATTGGCAAACAATACACGTACCACACAATGGAATACTTCAAAGAGAAATACCCTGATGACGAACATTATTTCATTATGGGTGCTGACATTCTAGCTGAGATCGATAACCAAAGTGTGCAGCCTCACCAAAGGTGGAAGTTTAGAGAGGAATTAATAAAGAATAATAAGTTTGTTGTGATGTCTAGAGACAATATTGACATGTTAAAAGAAATATCAAAAAGCCCTATTTTGCGAAAATACCATGATGGCACTAGATTTCATTTAGTTGATAAAGGCATATCTATGGAAATCAGTTCTAGCTATATCCGAGATGAGATCAGTATGGGCAGGTACCCTCAATACCTCATGCGAGATGATGTCTATGATTATATTGTCACGAACGAGATCTATAAACATACAACCAATTAAAAAAATCCGGAGGCGATGTAACATGACCATTCAACAGCAAATCATAAAAGAACTAAGCGTTAAACCGACAATAAACCCAAATCAAGAGATTAAAAGTAGAATAACCTTTCTAAAAGACTATTTGAAATCAACGAAGGCAAAAGGATATGTACTTGGCATAAGCGGTGGCCAAGACTCTTCTTTAGCCGGGAAGCTAGCTCAACTCGCTGTTGAAGAGTTGCGATCAGAAGGCGTTGATGTGACTTTTACAGCTGTAAGACTTCCTTATGCAAGTCAGAAGGATGAAGAGGACGCACAACTTGCATTACAATTATCAACCCTGACAACAGCATCGTATTTAATGTTTTCGAGCCGGTCGTAGCTATCGAAAAAGAGTATCTACAAGCTACTGGCTCTGCCCTATCCGACTTTCATAAGGGGAATGTCAAAGCCAGAACGAGAATGATTGCACAATATGCTATTGGTGGTATGGGAAATCTCCTTGTTTTGGGAACCGATCACGCAGCAGAAGCACTAACCGGATTCTTCACAAAGTACGGGGATGGCGGTGCAGACCTATTACCACTGAGTGGATTAAATAAAAGGCAAGGAAAAGAACTACTCAATGCCTTTGGTGCCCCTGAGAAGCTTTATTTAAAAAGCCCTACAGCAGACTTATTAGATGGAAACCCACAACAATCCGATGAGCACGAACTTGGTATCACCTATGATCAGTTGGATGATTACTTGGAAGGAAAGCAGCTTTCTGAAGAAATGATGGAGCTTATTGAGGAGCGGTATGTGTCTACGGAACATAAGCGTCAGTTGCCTGTAACTCCTTTTGACGAATACTAATTTTAGATCTAACTAAAGCTGTGGAATAGGGATATATATGAAGAAATAAGGATTTGGTCTTCACTACCGAATTGGGAAACTTCCTGAATTCGAGGAATATCTTAAGGTTTTTCTACAATTTAATGACTGTTTCGGAGATATCTAGTATTAGATTTAACGATCTAAGGTATATATATGTTGTGTTTTCGCTTACGCTTACCATTTCGAGTGGTCCAGAGTATAAATAATAAACAGATATAGTCATGCATCAACACTTATACAAAAGGATACTTCCGAAGCTTTTGTTAATAATTTGTTATCGCCACCAAAATTCCACCGAATATGATAAGATCTTTATTTTAATAAAATGACAAAAAGAAAAACCCTTATCTATCAAGGGTTTTCGGTATGACCCGTATTGGGCTCGAACCAATGACCTCTACCCTGTCAAGGTAGCGCTCTCCCAAGCTGAGCTAACGGATCAAGTATGTATCTGAGACATATATAAATGTACCTTTTTTATCTGATAAAGTCAATATAAATCAACACCATTACCGTAAGCTATCACCACATCTTTTGATCTAGTTAAACGCTCAATCAAAAGTATGGTCTTTTGTGCAGAACTACCGGATCTTTTGATGATATGAGATAGTAGATAGAAGGCTTAGTAGAAGCCTAATTTAATACAGTAGGCAGGCGATTCTATGTATCATGTCATCCGAACAGTTAATGGTAAAACAGAAGCGCTTAAGGATTCAAATAGTCCTACGGTTAAACGATTTAAAACACTTATTGATGCCGAGTTAATGACGAGTAAGTTAAACAAAAACACATTACCTGATCGATTATGGTCCATTCAATTGATAAACGATGAAGAGAAGACAACCAGCTAACAACTAACTGGTTGTTTTTTCGTCTTCTTGATATTTTGTAGGGTTATAATTACGAGAATGCTTCATCTCATTTCGTAGTGATGCATCATGCATAATTCGCAGGACGGGTCTGCTTGCTAGTAATAAGCTACCACATAAGTAAAGCGAGTTCCCTACCATTTCAATGGAAGAGAAGAAGTTTAGAATACTTCCCACCACAAAAAAGAAACCTATAAGTAGGTCATTTACTGTTGTGATTAGCTGATATCTTTTTCTAAAATAGAGACGAAACCGCCCCGCTTGCAGATCAATATAGTCTTGTTCTTCTTTTTTTGAAAGCATAATTCCTCTCCTATCCTTTTATTTTTATCCGTTTCCCGCTTATGGTTTTATTAAACATCGTCAAAATAAAAAGGAGTGGACATCGTTTAGTCCACTCCCTTTTTATTCTTATTAAAACCTGCTCTTATCGACTAGCGGCATCTGCGTTTACTAATCCACTACCATATAATGTAGAGCTTCCTAGATTCGTAGATGTGTTTTTCAGATGATTACGGATTTGCGATGCACTCCAAGAAGGATAGCGTTGTTTTACAAGTGCTGCCGCTCCTGCAACGTGAGGAGTTGCCATAGATGTACCATTTAGGCTCGCATAGCGGTTACCAGGATACGTACTTTGAATGCCTACACCTGGAGCTACGATATCAAGTCCTGCACCATATTGAGAGAAGTTAGCACGGTTATTATTTTGATCGGTTGCTCCTACTGCCATTGCATTAGCATAACGTGCAGGATATCCAACGTTACCTGAACCGTTATTACCTGAAGCCGCAATAACTAATACACCGCGACTTGTAGCGTAATTAACAGCCTGCTCAAGAGTTGAGCTAGGTGCATCGCTACCAAGGCTCAAGTTTGCTATGTGCATATTGTTCGCAGCTGCCCACTCTAAACCTTGTGCAATTCCTCCAATGCTTCCTCTACCATTTGCCCCAAGAACTTTTACAGCATATAGATCAGCATTTGGTGCTACACCTACAACGCCGATTGAGTTATTCAAAGCTGCAATTGTTCCAGCTACATGGGTACCATGGCCATTTAAGTCAGATGTATTTGGTTCACCAGGCACGAAGCTAGCTCCACCACGAATTGTTAAATCACTATGTGTAGAAATTCCTGTATCCAATACAGCCACTCTTACTCCTGAACCATTTGTTCCACGGTTAATCGCTGCTGGAGCTTGTACACGAGTAATACCCCAAGGCACCGATTGCTGGATTGATACCTCAAAGTCTTCTTCAATATATGCGATTCCATCTTCTTCACTTAATGCATCAACATCTTCAGGGTCCAACTCAACTGATAATACGGGAATATAATCGTAATCAAAAATAATGTCTACATCAATATCAGTCGAATCTTCTTTTTGCTGATCTTCTTCAATAGAGAATACGCCAACCTGCTCAACTTCATCTGTAAAAGCTTCAAGTTCAGCTTCTTTTTCAAAACCAATTAGGTACTTTACCTTTTCTTCTGCAGCTGATGCTGAGTCTGTCACACTAACAAGGGCTGTTACACAAACAAGTCCTACAACAAGTTTTCCAATCTTTCTTTTCATTTGGTCGCCTCCTCATTTTTAGACCAGCTTTAACTGGTAATGATAGAGTAGCACGAATATTTCACCTTGATTATTGGGAAATCGACAGCATTTTTCTAGAAAACTAGTCTTTAGTATCTACTTAACAGGAAAATTGTTTACTCTAGAGGTCTAATGTCTAGGATAAAAACAGATGCTAAAGTCACCCACATGTGGATAGAGATTTGTTTAGTGAGCTTTATATATTTCGGATCTTGACCCTCAAATTTGCGGAACAGTATAATCAAAAGTGAAAAAGATATTGAGTACACACAACAGACTTTACATAATATTAAATGGGGAAGTGCTATTGAAATAAACACTCCCCCTGATTATTTATTAAAGGATGAAAAATATTCTTTCTCGATTTAGGATTTAGAATCTATTATTCAAATTTTCGATATGAATTCTGTTTTATAATTTCCATTATTTCATTAATATCATCAGTCTTAAATTTCTTTGGAATATAAATAGATATTCCTCCTAAGGAATATCTAGTCCAATATTTTTGTCATGATTAGATCTATTTGTTCATCATCACCCATATAAAAAGAGTGTGCACCCGTTTGGAAAAATCCTAATCTATGGTAAAATTCAAGAGCTTTTTTATTCTCTTCCCATACGCCTAACCAAATCTTCTTTTTACCGAGATCAGTTGCAATCGTAATCACTTTCTCAAACAAATGTTTTCCAAGACCTTTACTTTGAAAATCTTTTCTTATATATATTCTCTCTACTTCAAGATAATCAGAACCCATTTGTTCTGATTGAGCCTCATTAACGTTTATTTTTAGATAACAAGCGATTTTATCATTAACATATATAAAATAGAACTCGGAAGAATCATTTTTCAATTCCTTTTCTAATTGGTTCAAATTATAAGCTTTTAACAAGTAAGCTTCCATATTATCTGAAGAATTTTGATCTTTAAACGTATCATTAAATGTCTCAATACTTACCTTTTGAATTAACTCTACGTCTTTAAGCTTGCACTTTTCTATTCTTTTTATCATTCCAACTCATGCTCCTTCTGACTCAATAATTTCGTTTGTTTCCCTTTTTGACAAATTCCCAATCGATTTCGGCATTTTTTCTAGCTCTTCGTAATAATAATAAAAGATTTTCTACTTCTTTATCTGAGAATCCTTTTAATACGACACTGTTTGAATGTTCATTTTCTCTTATAATAAAAGGGTAAACACCTTCTCCTTTTTCTGTAGGAAAGAGTTTTTTTATTTTTCTATTATGTTCATCCTCTTTTTTCTCAATAAATCCGTTGATTTCTAGTTTTTTTATGGCTCGAGCTGCACTTGTTCGATCCACTTTAATTAATTCTGCTAGCTTTTCTTGAATGATCCCTGGGTTTTCACAAATTCGAACCAGATACAAATATTGCCCTTTTGCTAGATCATATCTTTTAAATTCAATATTACTAATAGAATCTAATGATCTTGCAATCATTCCAATTTCGCGCAGTATTTCCATTCAAACTCCTCAATTCTTTTTAAAAGATATACTCATAATGTATCTGCATTTTGTTGCGTTTGCAACAAAAATTATTCTGATTAATAATAATATAAAACAAAAAAAGCACCAAAGCTTCGAAAGCCTTGGTACTAATGGTATGCGGACCGCAGGACTCGAACCTCCTCGAGTTTAACCTCACTAGGCCCTTAATTTTGCGAAACGGTAGAGATGACTACATTAATATTCGTTTTTATTAACACGTTATACAAACCCTACAGATTTAGTTCTACTTAAGTTAATATAAATTAATGCTAAACTTTCACTTCCCTTATATTACGAGATTCTTCTTGAAGTATATTCATAAAGAGGAAACGATATAATATTAATCCAAAGACAGTTGAATAAAGAATAACGATTGTTATAGAAAATAAATTTTCAGAGTTAACTTGGTTGACCAAAAATCTTTGAATCGTTAGTATATCTGTACTTAAAGCAAATAATAATGCTGACAAGAATTCAGATATTCTTTTATTGTTAATATTAGCAAAATTAATTCGATATAAATTAAAGATCTTTTTTAAATTAGCTCCTACCTTATTTCCTTTATATATGCCAAACAAGATACCTACAAAAAGAAATAGCATATATGAATCTAACTGGTAGTTAAGAACAATTAAATTCATCAAAATACCTATTAGAATTAAAACAGTTTTCATTTATATCGTTACTCACCTCTATTGTCTTAAATAAATTTTGAAACTATCTTCAAGTAATCATACTCTATTCACAAAATTTAGAGAAGGTAGTTTTAACCTGTGTATGAAATAAAAAGCACACAAGCTCTAAAAGTCTTGATGCTACTAGTATGCGGACCCCAGGACTCGAACCTCTCGAGTTCAACCTCACTAAGCACTCAATGCCGTGGAAACTTGTTATCTCCTTCAAACACGCACACCACTTGCACTCCTTTGCGCCCATTTCATATATAATCGTCCATTTTCAAATATCGTGGTGAAGAATTGGTGAAGCTAGAAATGTTCGTTTTTTAATGTAGTTTATTCTTGTGTGATTCCTTAATATTGTCTGTTATGAAGTCCTCCTTTTCAATTACGCTCAATTAATTAGAACTTTTTTTAGAAAGTAATGTTCGAAGTCTCTCCCTACATTATTAAGTTTTCCATATACGATAAAGTTATGTTTTTCATAAAACTCTAATGCCTGAAAACTAAGGGTTTCAACTTTTATAAAATCGCACTTTTTCTCATAAGCTATTTTTTCTATTTCAAGTAATAGCTTAGTACCATAGCCTAGATGACGGATATCCTCATCCACAATTAAATAATTTACTTCTAACCAGTTCCAACAGACTTCACCTAATAATCCACCACGGACATTACCATACTCATCCTCTATAAATAAGTGTATTTGCTCATACCTTCCTCTTAAATCTTTTGGAAAATGTGCTAAGTTATATTTATAAAGCTCATCCTCAATATAAGTTTTTTTCTCATTGTTAACATTTTTCATTATACTAAGTTTCATTACCTTCTCCTCCATGTAAAAATTTTTAATCGCATGCATCGAATGATCCTGAATGATGACTGGATCTACAAAACAAATGAAACGTATTTTATGTGACATTGCACGTTTGATGAAAGAGGCCTACATTTTCTGCTTCTCCATATTGCGAGGCCATATTGATTACACACACCTCTAATACCTATTAGAACAAATAACTTTTTTTACCGATTAACCCTTTCTGATGTGTATTCTTTAGGAATACTAATAAAAAGACATTCTTTTGTTCTTTTCTAATATTGAGTCGTTCATTAATTTTGACTTTTTCAATTTAGGTTGTAATCCGGATTGATTAAGACCTTGGAAAGGGTATATTTCTTCTAAGAACGATCTCAATCTGTATTCATTTATAATTGACACTAACTTGTTACAGCTTTCTAAGGCGTTTATTTTTTCATACTCAGAGAACCAGTTCATTTCATACCCTTCCAGGAATTCTTCTTCATCTTTTATAAGATAATTGCTCCCATCACTTCTTACTAATACATCTAGCATTAAATCCACATTATAAACTTGTCCTTTTTCTACAAAAAAAGGAGAGCATATATCGAAGTTGTAACTCCAAACAAAATTTGTTTCTTTATCCAATTCTTGAAGAAATTCTCCATCCATATCAAAACTAATATTTATCTCAAACCAATATTCTTTAAATGAGTAGTGTCGAAGTATTGTTTGTTTATCAATTAGAACGTCGTAAACAAGATATTTATTATCAAATCTTTTAATTCCCACTTTGGGAATATCGAACGTTCTAACCTCATATGGTAAATGCAAATTATGAAATAACAGTTCATTCATCTCAATTACACCTTTCTGTAATTCTCAAAAACCTATTAAACTTTCATATAAACATAGTCCTCTATCTAAACATTCACCAATTCTCTTCTAAAACCTGCCATTAAAAATAAAAAAGCACCAAAGCTTTATTAGCCATGGTACTACTAGTTACAACTATAAGCGGCCCGGAGGAATCAAACCTACACGAGTTCAACCTCACTAAGCACTCAATGCCGTGGAAACGTGTTATCTCCTGCAAACAATCTCATTTGCGTACATTTCATATAAAAACGTCCACATTCGATTAACGTAGTGAAGAATTGGTGAAGCTATAATGTCCCTATTCTGCATCACTCGAAGTACAATTGTAATTACATTCAACGTTCTAAAAACGAACATTGGTTATAAATAAAACATAATTATTCGTTCTCTATTATTTCCATTCACTAGAATGTTCTTTTATCAGTTCAATCATACTCATGATAGACGGAGAGAGCCACTTATCCTTATGGTACGTTAAATAAGTTGAAAGAGTTGAAGTATCTTTTGAAACAATTTCCCCACTTAAAATATGGTTTTTTATTTCTTCTTTTACTGAGAATAAAGGCACTAACGATATCCCTAACCCATTCTTTACGCAATGTTTAATTGCTTCAATACTTTGAAATTCTAAACTTTCTTCAATGTGTAAATCATTAGATGAAATGTACTCATCAAATACTGACTTATAACTGCATCTTAAATCAGAATAAAGAGCTGTATTAGAAGCATTGTTTTCAAAAGCTTGGACTAATTAAGACCATAGTTTCCTTAATCAACTCCTCAATATAAAGTCCTTCTTGAACCCACTCTTCTTTTTCTAATACCAACGATATATCGATCTCTCCACTTTGAAGACTCTTAGTTACATCATAATTTTCTAGGGACTTAACATAAAGGTTCACTTTAGGGTATTTCTTTTTAAACTCTAGAAGCAACAAAGGGACTCGGCAAATCGTCAATGATTCAGAAATTCCTAATGTTAGATCTCCTTGTGGTTCTTTATTAATATTTAATGATTGATTATATAACTCAATTATTTTATTCGCATAGGGTAAAAATTGAACCCCATAGTTTGTTAATATTACCTTCTTTCCAAGTCTATCAAATAAAGGACTTCCTAATTCTTTCTCTAAGTCTTTAATGTGAGTAGTTATTGATGATTGTGCATACCCCAGGTACTCGGCAGCTTTATTAAATCCATTTTTCTCTACGATGGTTTTAAATGTTACTAATTGACGAAGTTCCAATATTAACTCTCCTTTAATGTCACTTCAAATATATTGAACGATATGATCTAATATATCTATTTTACTAAATTTCAATACCGATTTAAACTATAAAATAGTTAACAAATTTTAAGTAGCACTCATATTAGGAGGAATAATCGTGGATAACAAGATCTTATTTGATTCATTTAGAATTAATCATACAAAAATGAAAAATAGAGTTGGTGTAGCACCAATGACTCGAATTAGCGCTACAACAGAAGGCTTTGTAACGGATAAAATGATTAACTATTACCGTTCGTTTGCTAAAGGAGGTTTCGGCTTAATTATCACAGAAGGTACGTATATTGATGATAAACATAGTCAGACATATCAATTCCAACCTGGTATAGCTTTTGATGGACAAGCTCAAGAGTGGAAAAAAGTTGTCGATGCTGTACATTCAGAAGGTGGAAAGATCTTCATGCAATTACAACATACAGGGCCACTTTCTCAAGAAAATCGTTTCACGAACGAAACAATTGCTCCATCTTCTGTTCAGCCGAAAGGAGAACAATTACAATTTTATTTGGGAGAGGGTCCTTTCAAACTTCCAAAGGAGATCACAAGAGAAGAAATGAATGAAGTAAAAAATAGTTTTATCGAATCCGCCAAAAGAGCTGAATCCGTTGGTTTTGATGGCATTGAGTTGCATGGTGCGAATGGTTATCTACTAGATGCATTTCTTACAGAATACACCAACCAACGCAGTGATGAGTATGGAGGAATCACCGAGAATCGAGTTCGATTCTTAGTGGAAATTGCCGAGGAAGTAAGTCAAGCAGTAAGTCCCAATTTTACGGTAGGCATGAGGATTTCTCAATCTCAAGTAAATGACTATATGTATAAATGGTCAGGTAAAGAAGAAGATGCAAAAACTATCTTTAGTGCGTTAGGCGAATCCGGTCAACACTATATTCATGTTACGGAGTTTGAAGCATGGCAACCTGCTTTCAATGACAATGAACCAAAATCACTTGTCTCATTAGCAAAAAAATATAGTCAATTACCAATTATAGCTAACGGTCAGTTAGAGAACCCTGAACGAGCTATAGAGATATTAAATAGTGGAGATGCTGATCTTGTTGCGTTAGGTAAGGGTGCTCTAGCAGACCATGACTGGATTAAAAAGGTACAAAATGATGAACCACTATCAAAATTTGATGCAGATAGTGTGTTACATCCAGTAGCTAACATTAAGGATTTTGAAATAGAATAATTTGTAATACAATTGAATTAGTGCCTCGCAGAGCTTCCTTTAATAAGGAGGCTCTTTATATTTCAATACATTTATTTGTTTCATTCATAAAATTAATTGATAGAGCTAGTGATAATTTACTCTAAAGTTGATTTATAAAAAAGAACCACGGCTTAAAGCATTGGTACTTAGAATTTTTCAATATGCGAACCGAAGTACTCGAACCTCCACGAGTTTAACCTCAAAATATCCTCAACCTAGTGCCCCTGTCCTTTTAAAAAAAACTGCGATTACCTTTTCTATTGTGCTGTACCTCCTTCATATAGAAAAACCCCACTTCAAAAGAAGCAGGGTCACTACATAAACGTTATATTATTGTGCTACAGTTGAAGACTGTTGTAAGCCTAAATGTTCTTTTAACTGATTTTGAGTATTTGCAAGTGATGTATCATCTACTCGTACATAACTAACACCATCAGTTCCTCTGAACGGTTCTCCTTCAATTTGAAGCTGTTCAATTTCACTAATTGAGCCGGCATAACCGTGTAGTGCTACTAAGTTAGCAAAGGTTAAATCGGTTCTAAGTGTATTACCAAGGCTATCAAACACTCTTCCAAAATTATCAATACTTTGGAACGAAGCTGCTTTGTCAATAATCGCTGCCATTACTTGTGATTGACGCTGTCCTCGTCCAAAATCTCCGCCGCTATTGGCGCTTTTACGCTCACGAGTGTATGCTAACGCATGTTCACCATCTAACTCTGATTCTCCTTCAGTAAAGTTAAGTGTTTTTCCACCTTCTGTGAAATCAAACGTATACTTTACATCTACATCGACACCATCTAATGCGTCAACGATATCTTTAAAGCCATCAAATTTTACTGTTGCATAATAATCAATCGGAATTTCGAGAAAATTCTCAACCGTTGCAACAGTCATGTCAATTCCGCCAAATGCATTGGCATGGTTAATTTTATCCTGTGTACCTCTACCAACAATTTCTACATACGAATCTCGTGGGATACTAGTAAGAATAATAGATCGTTCCGAACGATTAAACGTTGCAACTAAGATTGCATCTGTTCTGGCATGATCTTCACCTGGACGTGCATCATCACCAAGTAATAATACTGAGAAGTTGTGCTTACCTACATCTACGGCTTCTGTTCGAAGCTCTGATTTCTCGCCTCGCTCTAAAGTCGAGTGAAATTCATTCTCCGCACCTTTTGCTTTCACGTAGAGATAACCTACTCCACCACCGACAATAAGTAGCATCAAACTTGCCAAAATAAGCAGGGTTTTTAGAACGCGCCTTGATTTACGCTTCCCCCGCCTCTGCTTTCGTGAACCATTTTCCATAATTAAACCTCACTTTTTTTTCATTACATATAAGATATACATCGTTTTTTTTAAGTAGTTATTATTTAACATTCACTCATCATACATGATAACTTTCTAAACATAAAGATAATACCATAAATCTACATAAATCTACAACAATCTATTTACGTAATAGATTAGGATTAAGCGTTTCTGATTCAATAATTAGGGCAGTCATGCCAATAGTTGAGGTCGTTTGATGATGTTCTCCCTCTTTCCAAAAAACGGCATCTCCTACACCTACTTCATCTGTTTTATCAGCAGTTGAAACCGTTGCATTGCCTGAAACAACGAGCATTAATTGAGGAACTTTTGCTTCGTGAAATCCGATTAATCCATCTGTATCTAGATGTACACAACTCATTCTTGTTTCAGAGGTTGTGTGACAAATTTTCGACATTAGCGCTTGTGATTCAAATTGTCTTATCGGTTTGCCTGTTTCAGGTCCAAATCGAAACACTTCCACTATTCAGTCACTCCTTTTTGCCTTAACCGTTATCTTATCAAATTCCTACAGTTCACGAAAGCCTATTTGTCAGAAAAATTGCGATACAGTCTATTTTCTATCCTATTCGTTCTGGCCAAGTATAGACATTAAAGGACTGATTCCGGATAAATCCAACCGTAGTGATTCCGAGTTCTTCTGCAAGTTCAATGGCTCGTTCTGTTGGTGCCGATTTTGACAAAACAATCTCACAACCAATCCTTGCCGCTTTTAACAAAATCTCAGAAGATATCCGTCCACTAAATAATAAAAACGTTCCTTCTAATGAAAGCTCATGACGCAAGCAATAGCCATATATTTTATCTAGTGCATTATGACGCCCAATATCCATTCGACTTAACATCATGCCATCTTCATTGCATAATGCCGTATTATGTACCCCTCCTGTTTGTTTAAAGATATCCGCTGAATTCTGCAATTGATTCATATAGAAGAAACAATCCTCAGGCTTTAATTGAACAGATTGTTTTTTTATTTTTTGAGTATTCAACGCATCCTGCGCAAAAACAAAACCTTGCCTGCTGCCACCGCAGCAGGAGGTAAGGTATCGTTTTTGTTGAAGTTTTGCATAGAGAGGATTTAGACGATCTGAATTAATGTGGATAAATCCTTGCTTATGATCTACTCTCATGTTTTTGATATCTGAATACCTTTTAATGATGCCTTCAGAAACCAGATAGCCAACAGCTAGATCCTCGATATAGTCTGGTGTGCAGACCATTGTCATAAGTTCACTGCCATTGATTTTGATCGTTAGGGCATATTCAGAAGCGATGGTATCTTCTACTTCTTTTGCCCCCTCTAAAGAATATCGGACAATTGATCGAGTTGTTGTAATCGATGGTTCCATTTTATTCACCATGCTCTCTTACGATTAGGTTTGTTCGCGTATCTTTTTGATGTTCACTCGAATCATCAGGGAGACAGCCAACGCAACGGCAAATGCTCCTGCAAATATATACATTGTTAAGGTATAACTCTCTGTTGTCTCACGCAAGTATGCAACAATTAAGGGTCCAGCCAGACCAGCTGCGGCCCAAGCCGTTAAAATATACCCGTGTATGGCACCAAGCTGTTTTGTTCCGAACAAATCTCCTATATAAGCCGGAATAGAGGCAAATCCTCCACCATAACAAGAGAGAATGATGAAAATAAGCAGCTGAAACACATATTCATTTGAAACGATTGGTAACAATGCAAACGCAACGAGTTGGATGGCAAAAAAGGATGTATACACATTTGGTCTGCCTATATAATCCGACACAGATGCCCAACCAATTCGCCCAAACCCATTAAATAATCCCATAATTCCGACCATCGTTGCTGCAGCTCCTGCTGTTAATCCCGCTACGTCCTGTGCCATGGGTGAAGCAACGGAGATAATTGCAATCCCACAGGACACATTGATAAAAAGCATGACCCAAAGTGCCCAGAATCGAATGGTTTTGACGGCTTCATTAGCCGTTAGTTGAGATAGATCAGCAGGCTGTTCCTTCTTCTTGGACTTTTCTTTCTTTTGCTTCTTTTCTTTCATTGCTTTTGGCTTCCAGCCTTCTGGCGGTGGAGCTAAATATAATGAGGAAGCAAACATTAAGATAAAGTAAATACCACCAGTGATAAAAAATGTACCTGAGATGCCAACCCAGTTAATCATCGCTTCAAACACAGGGCTTGCAATTAAAGAGGCAAAACCAAACCCCATAATCGCTAGACCTGTTGCTAACCCCCTTCGGTCAGGGAACCATTTTACTAATGAGGAAACGGGTGTAATATAACCGATACCTAGCCCAATTCCCCCAAGTACACCATAGAAGAAATACAATAAATATAACGATCCAATTTCATTAGCGAAACCTGAGCCTAGAATACCTATTCCAAAACAGATTGATGCAATTAGACCTGATTTTCTAGGCCCATATTTTTCAACAAAGTGACCCATAAAAGCAGCGGACAAACCAAGAAAAAGAATGGCGATACTAAACGTAAGTTGAACTTCACTCAAACTCCAGTCATGCTCATTACTTAGCGGATTGGTAAAAACACTCCAAGAATAAACGGAACCGATCGAGATATGAATACCAACAGCTGCCAACGCAATAAACCAGCGATTTTTTGTTTTCCCCATTTTATGCTCCCTTCTTGACATTGCCTCCTACCTTTATTTGGCCACGTTTTTTCCTGATGTAAGTAAGACTGATACAAGTGAAACTCCTGCTACTGCAGCTGCCCATTTCCAAGCCATTTGATTGCGCCTTTTTCACTGTTGATTTTTCATCATTGGCTTCATACTTTGTGTCTACTTGGCTATCCTGATCTTGATGTACTTGATCTTCAGGTCGTTTTGTGGTTCGCTCTTTATCATTCTGATTCTCTCCGATACCTTTTAGAAACGCGACAGATAGGTTCAATGCGTTGCGAAACTCCGGATCCTTTAAAGAGCGAATCAGCCGGATGTAGCTTGACTGATTTTCTACTTTTTCAAATTCAGCTGCCCGTGCGATACCTTGATTGACTTTTAGGACAAGTGGTTCTAACTGTTGAACGTTTAACGTTCCTAGTACCCAAGCCATTAGCAACATATTCTTCAAGGAACGTGCGGTTTCAGGATTATCAATTGTCTTAACAAAGATATCCATCACCTTGTCTCCCTCGCTAAAAAGAGCGGTCAGCATCGGCAGGATTTTTCGATCCTGCAAATGCCCGATGATCTCAAACGTTTCATGAATCGCATCCTTATGATTAACTAATAGCTGTTGAACCTCCAAAAGTTCTTTCTCTCTTAATTCCTCGTCACTATAGGTCTTCCGTCTAATGGTTGTCGTCGCTTTAGCCATGCTGATTCGACTCCTTTTTCACTAGATCTCCCGGGAATGTATAATCTTTTCTCTGCCACTTTTTCTCAACAGCCACACCAATTTGTGGCTGTGGGTTCCCGTACCGGTGATTAATACGCGGGAGTGGAGAATCACCTTTTTCACGTAAAATCTCGAGTTTTGCACTTACCTCTTTATAAGCAGGCGTGTCTGTATCCTTATCCGCGTGACTGCTGGTCAAGTAATTGATTGCACCAACACCAGAATCATTTAATGGCAGATACACTTCTTTGCCTTTGACCCGATCTGTCACCAGGCACTCCACCTTTACGTTGCCATATGGAGAAGTTAATCGCACTAATGTCCCATCCTCAAGACCTCTTTCAGTTGCCAATTCAGTTGAAACTTCAAGAAATACTTGAGGTGTCTTTGACGTAATGCCTTTTGATTTGTAGGTCATATTGCCCTCATGAAAATGCTCCAAGCAATCGGCCGTTATTCACATGAAGATCATATTCCTCTCCGTACTCAAGCGGTTTTGTCCACTCAACCGGGAACAGCCTTGCTTTGCCATCAGGGAACGGAAATTCGTCTAAGAATAATAAAGGTTGGTCTGTGCCATCAGCTGCAACTGGCCATTGTAAGCTGTTATAGCCCTCAAGACGCTCATAACTAACACCCGCAAATAGTGGAGCAAGCGATGCCGCTTCCGCCATGATTTCGCTAGGATGTGTATACGTCCAATTTGCATCAAGAGAATTCGCGATCTCTTTGATGATCTGCCAGTCTGGTTTGGAATCGCCAAGTGGCTCAAGCGCCTGATACAAACGTTGGAAACGTCTTTCCGTGTTTGTGAATGTACCTTCTTTTTCTAGACTTGGACTTGCTGGGAGCACAACGTCTGCATATTGAGCTGTTTTAGATAGAAAGATATCCTGAACCACAAAGAAATCAAGCTTTTCAAAGGCAGAATGAACATAGTTTAAATTGGAATCGAATAAGCCCATATCTTCACCTTTTAAATACATAAGCTTTAAGTTCCCATCATGAATGGCTTCGATCATCTCGTGATTATTAAGCCCTGGTTCCTTTGGAAGTGAAACACCCAAGCCCTTTTCATATTTTGTTCGAACGGACTCATCAGCAACCTTTTCGTATCCAGGGAAACGGTCAGGCATACTGCCAAAGTCACTGGCTCCTTGTACATTATTATGACCTCGTAGAGGATAGCTACCTGCACCTGGTTTTCCATAGTTACCAGTTATCAAAAGTAGATTTGAGATCGCTGTACTTGTATCACTACCACCAAGATGTTGAGTGACTCCCATCGCCCATAACACACAGACACTATTGGCATCTGTAATGCGCTCTGCCATAAAAATAAGTGTATCCTTAGAGACTCCAGTTACTTGCTCAGCGTATTCGAGTGTGTACGGCTCTAAGCTTGCGATATAATCCTCTAGGTGATTTACACGATTATCAAGAAAGGCTTGATCCTGCCAACCTTGATCGACAATATACTTTGTGATTGCCGATAACCAAACAAGATCACTACCAGAGGAAGGCTGAATAAACAAATCTGCTCTCTCAGCCATTTCATGTTTACGTAAATCAGCCACAAAAAGCGTTTGTCCTTTTAATTTATGAGAACGTTTTACACGAGTGGCAAGCACAGGGTGTGATTCTGCTGTATTGGTTCCGATAGCAAGCACTAATTCGGACTGTTCAATATCAGTAATAGAGCCAGAGTCTCCACCATAACCAACCGTTCTAAACAGACCCATCGTTGCTGGTGACTGACAATACCGTGAACAGTTATCTACGTTGTTTGTTCCAATCACACCTCTTGCCAGTTTCTGCATCAAATAAGATTCTTCATTTGTACACTTAGAAGAACTAATAAATGCCATGGAATCAGGACCGTGGTCTTTTTTTGTTTCCTTAAACTTACTCGTAATAAGCTCAAGTGCTTCGTCCCACTCTGCCTCGCGGAATCCATCTCCTTCTCGAATTAGGGGTTTTGTCAGGCGTTCTTCGCTATTCACAAAGTCCAAGCCGAATTTCCCCTTAATACAGGTTGAGATGCCATTAGCCGGCGCTTCGATTTGTGGCTCTACCTTTAAAATCTTGCGGTCTTTTGTCCACACATCGAAGCTGCACCCAACCCCACAATATGTACAAACTGTTTTTGTTTTTTCAATATGTTCATCACGCATTGCGGCTTCCATATCTGAAATAGCAAGAATCGACCCATAACCTGTCTCCACATTTTTAGTTGTCTCAATCATCGGACGCAACGTCTTTTTTGCAATGGCTGTTAGGAAGCCAGCCTCACCTTCCATACCTGTTTCCATCATGGCATTACATGGACAAACCGTTGAACAATGACCACATGATACACAGGAGGATTCATTAATTGGCGAATCCTTATCCCAGATAACACGTGGTTTTTCTCGCTCCCAATCGATTGAAAGCGTCTCTGTTACTTGGACGTCTTGGCACGCCTCCACACACCGACCACATAAGATACACTGATCAGGGTCATAACGATAAAACGGATTTGAATGATCAACTTCATAGGGCTTATGGGCAAATGGTACACTTTGATGATTGATCTTCATGTCTTTTACCGTATTGTGAATCTCACAGCCACCATTGTTAAAATCACAAACGGTACAATATAGCTCATGATTCACCAAGATACGATCCATGGCGATTGTTTGAGCTTCCTTAACTTGAGACGTCTCAGTCTGCAAGACATCTCCATTCTTTAACTCAGTTGAACAGGAGCGAACATATTCCCCGTTCACCTGAATAATACAGGTATCACATGTTTCAATTGCTCCAAGGCTTGGATGATAACAAACAGTTGGAATGTCTACTTCCTGCGCTTTTAAAAACTCGAGTGCAGTTTGTCCTTCTGAAGCTTGTACCGTTTTGTCATTTACTTGGATGTTCATCTGCTTTGGCACCAACAAACGACCCCTTCCATCAAATTATCTTTACTTTCAGTCTTCTTTCATTTTACCCCTACAGACACATCCTCAAACTAAATTGTATACGCTTACATCATGTCGTGCGGGAAAATCCCTCCCGTTATTTATGTAATTCCTTAATTATATGACCCAACTCAAGCAAAATGAGCTTCTCCATCGCAAGCGTAACGGCGCCGGTTGAACCAGGCATTGAAAATACCGCTTTATCCGAAACCGTTCCCGCAATTGCTCTTGAAAGCATCGCGGGTGAGCCGATATCATATTGATAGCTGATATAACGAAATAACTCTCCAAATCCCGGTAATTCTTTTTCAAGTAAACCTTCCACAACCTCATAGGTGACATCGCGCTTGGAAACACCTGTGCCGCCATTTATTAGAATGGCTTCTACCTGACCATCATCAAGTCCTTGCTTAATAGCCGCTCGAATAGAAGCCTTATCATCTTTGATAATGTCATAGCCACAGACAACATGGTTAGCTTCAATTAGAAGTTGTTTAATAGCAGCACCGCTTTTATCTGTGTCTATCGTTCTCGTATCACTTACTGTAATCACGTAACATGCCACTGATTGATTAGAAGTATGCTCCGACATCATAACCCTCTCTTCTTTCCTATTAGCCACCTATATAAGACATTTCAATTTTGGGTCGATTAGCTGCCGTCTCTTCTGTTCGTTCATCCGAATAACGATCATGGCGGTTTGTCCAAATGTCTTTTAGAACATTCTCCAAATCACATTCTTCTGTTTCGTCTCGCAGAAGCTTTTTAAGGTCATATCCTTTTGTTGCAAATAAACAGGTGAAAAGCTTTCCTTCAACAGAGATTCTTGCTCGTGTACAAGTGGAGCAAAAGGATTCAGAGACTGAAGAAATCACTCCGATTTCTCCTGGTGCGTCAGTAAATGCATACCGGCTGGCTACCTCTCCATAATAGGATGGATCAAGTGGTTGCACACCAAAGTGCGTTTGCAGTAACGCAATAATGTCTGCTTTCGTCATAACCGAATCAAGTCTCCAACCATTGGTGCTGCCGACATCCATAAATTCAATAAAACGGAGTGTAACGTCCTTCTCTTTGAAAAAAGTAGTCATCGGGACCACTTGATGATCATTCACATTTTTTTGTACAACCATGTTTATTTTCACTTGTAACCCGGCATCTTTAGCCGCTTGAATTCCTTTTAAAACCGGTTTAATTCCAACAGATCGACCATTCATCTTCTTAAAAACATCATCATCAATTGCATCTAAACTGACGTTAACACGTTTGAGACCTGCTTTTTTTAGTGCATGAGCATGCTTTGGTAGAAATACAGCATTTGTAGTTAACGCTACATCCATAATGCCTTCTATTTGATTAAGACGTTTAATCAATTCAGGCAGATCTTTACGCAAAAGCGGTTCGCCGCCCGTAATCCGAACTTTCTCCACCCCAAGTGAAGCAGCAGCCTTCACCACACGCTCAATCTCATTAAATGTTAGATACTCTTCTTTTGGTAAAAACGCATAGTCTGGACCAAAGATTTCAGCCGGCATGCAATATGAACACCTAAAATTACATTGGTCCGTGACAGAAATTCTAATATCACGAAGCGGTCGCCCTAATGTGTCTGTTACGGAAGCCATTGTTATACTCCTTCCTTAGCGATCTCCTTCTATCTCTTTTAGCAATTGTTTATAAGAAGAATCGTCATTGATGTTTTGAAACGCTTCAGTTGGGATCGCTAACTCTTCTTCTGTTAAATACTTTGTTTTTACAGAGTCTAGGAAATCTATCATTCGATACTGTTTATTTAAAAGTTGCTGGTGTAAGGTAGCTAGGCAGTCAGCATGATATATTGCGGCAAGTGGTTGCATGCGCTCATTAACAACCGGCACAATAGCATCAAAAGAATCATTCACACATTCAATTAATTTCCCCACTGCTTTTTGGTCCATAAGCGGCATATCAACGGCGATCACAACGTACCATTCGGCAGGTACCTGTTTCATCGCAGAATAGATGCCAGCGATTGGTCCCTTTCCAGAAAAAGGTGGCTGATCTTCAATCATAATTGCATCCCGCTGATTAGAAAGTTCCATTTGAAGCGTCGGCTTGCTGACTACAATCACACGGTCGACATGTGGTGTCACCGCATCCAACACTCGTTCATAAAAAAGACGATGTTGTAAAACAGCTAAAGCTTTTTCTCCACTAAACCTCGATGAAGCTCCACCTGCTAAAACGACCCCTACTCGAGAAAATGCGGGTTCCATCTTATCCACCACTGACAGGCGGGATCAGTGCTAATGTATCACCAGCTCGTACAATCGTCTCTTGCTCAGCATATTCTTCATTTACTGCTACCATAACTGAATCGAGCTCTATTTGATACGTCTTTTGCAATTCATCAACTAGCTCTTTCACTGTTTTTTCAGAATACGATAACTCAAGTATATGTGTACCAATTTTCTCTTCTAGACTGGCAAAGCATTTAACTGTGATCATGTTCTTTTCCCTCCTTTGGCACACCTGAAACGGTTTCGAGCTTGGTTTCCAATCCACTCACTGCCGTCCTCCCATTGTTCCTTTTTCCATATTGGTACAATTTGTTTGATTCTTTCAATGGCGTATTCGTTGGCTGCATAGGCATCTTTTCGATGTGGGGTTGATACAGCTATCACGACGGCAATATCTGAAATTTGCAGAAGTCCGGTTCTATGCCAAATAGCCGTAATCGCATCAGGCCACTTTTCTTTGATCTCCTCACCAATTCGTTGCAGTTGTTTGACCGCCATTGTCTGGTACGCCTCATATCGCAGAGACAATGTTTTTCTTCCATGAGTAAATTCTCTGACGGTTCCTGTAAACGTCACAACAGCTCCAACATCTCTGCGGATGACTTTCTGTGTGATTGATTCAATCTGAAGTTCATCTTCTGTCACTGAAAATAATGGCTCATGCATGTTGCTGCCTCCTTATATAGCTTACCAACCATAAAAGCAACTGCTCTTCGTCGCCTCTCAAAAAAACAGGGTATGTCGTCATCTGTGGACGTTCCTCTAGACTAACAACAGCAATCGTATGGTTAACTTGCTCCAAGAGTTTTTCATCCTGCTGGTTCTTGAGCAAAACCACCTTTGGATAAGGCCAATGTTTGTACCCCTCTATCAGGATAAGATCCAAAGGCATTGCTTGTAATACTGCTAACAGACCTTCTGGATCATCTTGATTAAGTTGAGCGGTCAGTTGTAGAACGCCGGCGCCTTCTACTGCACTTGCCACCGCACCAGCCGCATAATGTTTATCACTATCTTTATTGAGACTTGCAGAATCAGGCTTTCCACCGTGACCATGGTGCTTCATGGTACCTACTCTAAGATTATGTCTTGTTGCTTCTTCAATTAATTGGCACATTAACGTTGTTTTCCCGCTATTTTGATACCCAACTATTTGCAAAATAACTGGATTTACTCCCATGGCCATTCGCTACCTTCTGATGATTCAAGCAATAAGACATCCACTAGATCACCTGTTGTATAACCTCTTGTGCCACCAGGTAGCACCATAAATGCAACTGTTTTTGCAAGTGAACTTACAGCACTAGATTTATTAAAACCACTTGGGGCCACTTGAAGTTGATCATTTGAATAAGACAACGCGCACCGAACAAATCGAGTAAATGGGTTGGCTTTTGGCACTGGTTCAATCAGTGTAGCTTTCACCTTTTGAAGATGTGGTTTAGTTTGTAACATGCTTGTCCCGATGACTGGTTTAACAAAAACCTCAAAGCCAACATAACAAGCTGAAGGATTACCTGACAGCCCAAAAAGTAAGGTGTCCTGCCAAACGGCAACCGTTGTAACACTACCTGGTCTCATCGCAATTTTATTAAATAGGACTTCAGCTTCTAGTTTTGCATAGACCTCAGGTAGGAGATCAAAATCTCCAACTGATACTCCACCAGTTGTAATAAGCATATCAACCTGCTCGGCCGCTTCTTTTACTCGATTATAACAGAGGTCAAATTCGTCTGGAAGATTGCCCATATAATAAGGAATCGCACCTGCACGTTCAATTTGGGCTAAGAGCATATGCGTGTTACTATTACGGATTTTACCTGGCTCTAATGGATCTCCTAGATCTAGAAGTTCCGAACCCGTTGCAAACACGCCGATGGTTGGTTGTTTCGCAACTGTCACATATTCATACCCAAATGTAGCTAGTAAAGCTGCCGTACCGGGGTTAATGACGGTTCCTTTTTTTAATAAAATAGTTCCTGTAGCAACGTCTTCGCCTTGATAAGAAATATTGTGTCCTGCAGGAAACTCTCGTTTGATCGTCATATAATTTGTTTCATTTTCTGAAAATGCATGGGCTAGCTCAAGCATAACTATAGCGTCACAATTTTTTGGGAGCATCGCCCCAGTCATGATCCGAACAGCTTCACCTGATTGGACTTCCCTCGAACAAACCGAACCCGCTCCAATCGTTTCGATCACTTGAAACGTAATTGGGTTATCTCTCGAGGCTTCGCTCGAATCTTGTGAGCGAATCGCAAACCCGTCGTAAGGAGAGCGATCAAACGGTGGTACGGGGTGCTTGGCAATAAGATCCTCTGCCAAGGTTCGTCGATACGCTTTATGTAAATGAACTTGCTCTGTTTTTTGTTTTTGTGGAATACTCATTACTTTTTTAACGGCTTCACTGACTGGTATAGGTGTTCGCTTTTCAAGCACTCATCTCACTCCCGTTGTCGTTATGATAAAAAATGATCTACGTGATACAATGACCTTCAAAAGTAGAAAAGAGGTGTACATACAAAATGTCTGAATTTACACATTTTAATGATCAAGGTCGTGCCAAAATGGTCGATATAACAAATAAACAGGAAAGCAATCGTTCGGCTACTGCCCATTCAAGTATTACCGTGAACGAATCCATTTATAAAGGAATCACATCCAATCAAATGAAAAAAGGAGACGTTCTCGCGGTTGCCCAAGTAGCAGGAATTATGGCCGCTAAACAAACGTCAACGATGATCCCAATGTGTCATCCTATCCCCATTAGCGGAGTTGATATTCAATTTGACTGGAAGCAAATTAAAGAAAACTATCAGCTACTCATTTCTGTAACTGCTAAAACAAAAGGCAGTACTGGCGTAGAAATGGAAGCCTTATCTGCTGCAAGTGTGTGCGCATTAACCGTCTACGATATGTGTAAAGCACTTGATAAAGGTATGGTTATCGGTCAAACCTATCTCACTCATAAATCAGGTGGGAAAACAGGTGACTACTCTCGAGACGAACCGGTAGAATGATTTTCACCGGTAGAAATTGCTTTCTATTAGTTTCGCACATATTAGGTCAGGAAGAAAAGAAAAAACCATCCGTCTAGCTTAACGATCACATATCGACAAAATCTACCTTTAATAGAACTCATTCCTGAATTCTTGATGAATTCCGCTATTTTTACCGTGACTTTTGATGTATGATAAAAGTATAGGATAATCAAGGAGGTACTAATGATGAAGAAGATGCTTTTACTTCTATCTGTCTCAATGATTGTATTAGCTGCTTGTGGACAAACAGCCAAAGAAGCTGATCCAACAGAGACTGAGACTACGGAAGACTCAAACATAACTGAAACACCTGAACAAATAGAAAATGATGATGAAGCTCCAGAAGACACTGATACGGAAGAAGCTTCTGAAAACGAAGAAGCTACAGATTCGGACGAAGTGGCAGAAGAAACCTCACAAGCTGAAGAAACAGCTGTTTCAGCGGGAGGAGACGCTTCTACTGAAGAAGAAGCTGAACCTGAATCTGACTCCGATTCCAAGGTAGAAGCAACTGAGACAGACTCATCTGAACTTGGAGAGGACGAGATTGCTGACCCATCTTACACAGAAGTTGAAAGTGATACACACCAAGAAGCGATCACTGATCTAAAAGACCAATTCTCAAATCAATTACTTTCTATTGAATTAGAAAATGGAGAAGACTGGGCAGATGTCTATGCGGTTGTAACAGATGGACTCAAACTCCCTTCAGACGAAGAACGAGAATTTCATATCTCACAAATGGCAGAAGCGATAACAGAATCACTTGATCTTAAAACACAAGCTCCAGGTGGCACCATTACATTTGTATACGAAGATCAATCTGTGTTAGGAACGTACCATACTGAGGATGGAAGTATAAGCTATCCGTAATGCTAAAAAAGATGAAGCAGACATACAAGTGTCTAGTTCATCTTTTTTGTTTGATCTTATTAAGTTGAGCTGCGTTCTTTGGCGGGAGATACAGCGGAAGAAGTGCTGTTACATCTGATAAACAGATAATACATCGGATTATGTGCTGTTACATCCGTTAAACTGAAAATACATCGAAAAAAGTGCGATGAGATGAACCAGGTTCTTGGTAAATTGATTCAGGTTCTTGATGTACACCCACCGGTCTTGGTCAATCAAGCTATGTTCTTGATCCATATGCTCTATTCTTGGTAAACCTTTAATGACTCTTAATGAAAAAAGGTTTTCTCTTATTATCGTAAGCTACCTCTTGCTAAGACCTCTATCCTTCTTGGTTCTAGACAGATTCCTCTTGGTGAGTATTCTATCACCGCGCCTCACTACGTTTTACGCTTTTGTAAACCGCTCAACCACACTCATTAGTTCCTCAATCGCTTGATCTCCATTTCCTTCTTTTATCGCATCAGCGACACAGTGTTTGGAATGATCTTCGAGTAGCTGCAGGCTTACTTTTTTCATCGCTGCATTAATTGCTGAGATCTGGGTAAGAATATCCACACAATATCGATCATCTTCAACCATTTTTTGAATGCCACGTACTTGACCTTCAATTCTCTTTAAACGATTTGTCAGCTGCTCCTTGCTCATTGTCGTGCGATGATCGACTGTTTTATGATCATGTTCCATAAGAAATCACCTCTTTTACCTTCACTAAAGCTTATAAGTACTAGTAGTATACCATGCACTAGTTCAACTCGTCAGCTTGAGATACCCCTCTGCTCCTACATTGACACATGAGACTTGCTTATAATACAGTTAATCTGAAACCATACTATATATAGACAAAGAGAGTGATACAATGGAAAAAGCGATGATCTTTTTTGATATTGATGGTACGTTATATGACCATCAAAAAGAGTTACCAGCTTCAACAAAAAGTTCGATCCAAGCTTTAAAGAAAGCAGGTCACGAGGTAGCCATTGCAACTGGTCGACCACCTTTTTTCTTTGAAGACCTCCGCAAAGAGCTTGGAATTGATTCCTATGTTAGCTATAATGGCCAATACGTTGTCTATAAAGGGGAGGCAATTTTCACAAATCCTTTAGATGCAGCCACTATTGAAAAACTGACAGAGTTTGCAGCAAAACGTAGTCATCCTCTGGTCTATATGAATCACGAGACCATGCGCTCAAACATCGCTGATCATCCAGCTATAGAAGAAAGCTTAAATAGTTTAAAAGTTCGTCCCCCAGAAAATGATCCTCACTTTCATAAAGAACGTGATCTCTTCCAAACCTTGTTATTTTGCACTGAAGGGGAAGAAAAAGAATACTCCGAAGCATTTGAAGCCATTCGATTTGTTCGTTGGCACCCTTCTTCAGTAGATGTCATTCCAGCAGAAGGCTCAAAGGCTGTTGGTATCAAGGCGCTTATTAAAAAATTAGGCTTTTCAATGGATCAGGTCTATGCTTTTGGAGATGAACGAAATGACCTTGAAATGCTTAGCGAAGTCGGACACGGTGTTGCGATGGGTAATGCTCCTCAGGTTGTAAAGGACGCGGCTAACTATGTCACAAAACCCGTTGATGAAGATGGTATTAAACACGGACTAGAAATGGTTGGATTGCTGAAATAATACAAACAAAGCCCTCTGCAAATAGTTGCAGAGGGCTTTGTTTGTAAATAAAAAAATCTGCCCTTTTGTGGACAGAATGGATCGTACAGTACGCGCCTAGTAGGACTCGAACCTACAACGCAAGAATCGGAATCTTGAATGATATCCCTTTCACCATAGGCGCATGTTGCTTAAGCGACATGAATAACTATATCTTAAAAGGGAGGTTCGTGTCAATTCATTTCCCTCCCTAATCGCATTAAGAGTGCTGCTTCTCGCCTTCTGCAAACATCTCACTAAAGCGCTCGTTGATATCGTCTTCTGTGTAGCCTGCAGTTCCAAGACGTGTGCCAAAGTTCTTCGCCCATAATTGAAGTCTGCTTGCCATTTTAGCGTATTTTTTAGACTCACTCCCCTTTGTATCATTGGCACGACCTTCTGCGTTAGAAATGATGTTCTCCACTACAAAAAGGACCTTCCACAAAGATTCTTCATCTAATTCTGTTCCTTCAGCTGCTAGACGATCAATCACTTTTTTATAGAAGTCTTGAAATTCTTTAAATGGAATCTCTTCTTCCATATTCAGATACACTTGAATTTGATCATATAAATCCTGCATGTTTGTAAACACTCCTTTATTTCTATCGGGCTCATTATAGCACAAATTCAAACAGTGAGTCAGTATATCGGACAAGAGTTTTTATGTGAAACTTAAAAAGCAGCGGACACTTATTAGGTCCACTGCCAATATCTACTTATGAGTTAGCACTAGTTTTGCAGTACTGATCAAAGGCTTGCTCAAGCTTTTGAACGACTTGAATGGGTTCATATCCTTCAATTTCGTGACGTTCTACCATCATTTGAATTTCACCGTCTTTTAGTAATGCAAACGATGGAGATGATGGAGCATAGCCTTTAAAGTATTCACGTGCTTTTGCTGTAGCTTCTTTGTCCTGCCCAGCAAACACTGTTAAAAAGCGATCGGGTCTTGTTTCGTAATTTTTCATATACGCAGCAGATGGTCTGGCAATCCCGCCTGCACAGCCACATACAGAGTTGATCATGACTAGAGCTGTTCCTTTTTCTTGAAGGGCTGTATCTACTTCATCAGGTGTTGTCAGCTCTTGATAGCCCGATTCAACCATTTCTTGTCTCGCACCTTGAACCACATCATTTATAAAGAAATTAAAGTCCATTTTTCGCACTCTCCTTTTTATCTTGCTTTGCCTGTTATTTTACATTGAAAATCGGTAAATTCCAATAGAAGTGCTCAAGAAAAACTCCTCAAATTAGAGGAGTTTTTCTATGGTATGGTTATTCTCCTGAAAACTGTTCAAGCTTTTTCTTGATGGAAGCAAGGAATTGTCCGCATACTAAGCCATCCAAGATACGGTGATCAAGAGACAAACATAGGTTGACCATATGACGAATGGCAATGGAGTCTCCCTCAGGTTGCTCAATCACTACTGGACGCTTCACAATCGACTCAATTGATAAAATCGCTGCCTGTGGGTAATTGATGATAGGCGCCGATTGAATCGAACCAAAAGAACCAGTGTTGTTAATCGTGAAGGTCCCACCCTGTGAATCAGCACTACTTAATTTACCTGAGCGCACTTTGCCAGCAAGCTCATGAATACTTTTGGCAAGACCCTTGATTGATTTATCATCCGCTCCATGAATAACTGGAACATATAACGCATCATCTGTCGAGACGGCCATCGAGATATTTATATCTTTTTTGCGGATGATTTTGTCTCCAGCCCACATTGAATTCATTTCTGGGAATTCTTTTAAGGCTTCAACAATCGCTTTGATGAAAAATGGTAGGAAGGTTAGATTGTAGCCTTCTTTTGCTTTGAAATCTGCTTTTACCTTATTACGATGTTGAACCAAACGTGTAACATCCACTTCAATCATTGTCCACGCATGTGGCGCTTCATGCTTGCTTCGTACCATATTGGCTGCAATTGCCTTACGAATGCCCGTCACAGGTATTTCGATGTCCCCTGTTGCAGAGACAACCTCTTGCTTGCTTACTGGTGCTTCCTGCCTAACCGGTTGTTGAACTGGTTCCTCAGTCGCACGAGCTGCCTGCCCTCCACTTGAAATAAGCTTCTCCAGATCTTTTCGAGTAATACGACCTGATTTGCCTGAGCCTTCTACTCTCGTCAAATCAATATCATGCTCTTGTGATAGCTTTAACACAGCAGGTGAGTAGCGTGTTCGTTGAGAAAGATCTGTCTCATCAGATTTCGCTGATGTATGTTCTTCAGCTTCTTTTTTAACGGGATCATCCTGTTTCTCTTCTGCACTCTCTTCTGTTTCAACGGAACAAATGATCGTTCCTACACTAACCGTTTCGTCTTCCTTCACAAGAAGTTCTTTAATCGTTCCATTATAAGAAGAAGGTACTTCCGCATTAACCTTATCCGTCATAACTTCTGCAATTGGTTCATACTTTTTGACGGTATCACCTGGTTGCACTAACCATTTTGTAATGGTACCTTCCGTAACACTTTCTCCGAGTTGGGGCATTTTCATTTCCGTCGCCATGCATGTCACTCCTTTCCTTTAAAACTCTGCTAGTTCTCTCATAGCCCGTTCGACTTTATCTGGATTAATCATAAATTCCTTTTCCATTGTTGGTGCATAAGGCATCGTTGGTGTATCCGGTCCAGGCAAGTCGTTGAATTGGTGCATCTAGATCAAAGAGACAGTTTTCAGCAATGATCGCCGCAACCTCTCCAATGATGCTACCTTCTAAATTATCTTCTGTAACAAGCAGAACCTTCCCTGTTTTAGATGCCGCTTCAATAATTGCTTCTTTATCTAACGGATACACCGTGCGCAAATCAAGAATATGCGTTTGGATACCGTCTTTCTCTAATCTCTCAGCAGCCTGCAGGGCAAAGTGAACAGCTAAACCATAGGTGATAACCGTCAGATCGTCGCCTTCTCTCTTCACATCTGCTTTACCGATTGGCAATGTATAGTCTTCTTCAGGTACGTCACCTTTTATTAAACGATACGCTCGCTTATGTTCAAAAAATAAAACAGGATCATTTGAACGGATTGCTGCTTTTAATAAGCCTTTTGCATCATAAGGTGTAGATGGCATCACTATTTTTAATCCCGGTGTCCAAGCAAACATTTTCTCCACACTTTGCGAGTGGTAAAGAGCTCCGTGTACTCCGCCGCCATATGGTGCACGAATCGTAATGGGGCTTTGCCAATCATTATTTGAGCGATAGCGAATCTTAGCTGCTTCTGAGACGATTTGGTTCACTGCAGGCATGATAAAGTCTGCAAATTGAATCTCTGCCACAGGACGCATGCCATACATAGCTGCTCCAATTCCGACTCCAACGATTGCTGATTCCGCAAGTGGCGTGTCCATCACACGATCGTCACCAAATTGTTCATGAAGTCCGGCCGTAGCACGGAAGACCCCACCACGGGCACCAACATCTTCTCCAAGTATAAAAACTTTTTCATCTCGTTCCATTTCTTCTTTAAGTGCTTGAGTAATGGATTCTATATAAGATATGACTGTCATAACGAACCCTCCTGCTCTTCATACACATGTAGATGCAAGCTCTCGGGATCAGCATATGGAGCCTCTTCAGCATAATCTGTTGCTTCATCAATCACTTTTGCAATACGCTCTTCCATTTCCTTCTCAACATCTTCTTGAAGCAGACCTTCTTTGATCAAATAATCTCGGAATGTTAAAAGAGAATCCTTACTTTTAGCGTTATCTACTTCTTCTCTTGACCGGTATGCACGATCATCATCGTCACTTGAATGAGGGGTTAGGCGATAAGATACGGTTTCAATTAACGTAGCACCTTCTCCTCTTCGTCCACGATCCGCGGCTTCTTTCACTGCAGCATACACTGCGATTGGATCATTCCCATCTACTGTTATTCCTGGCATTCCATAACCGATTGCTCGATCTGAGACACGTTCGCAACCCAGTTGTTTTTCCACTGGAACAGAGATAGCATACTTATTGTTTTCACACATTAAAATCACTGGAAGCTTATGCACACCGGCAAAGTTAGCCCCTTCATGGAAATCACCTTGGTTGGAAGATCCCTCGCCAAAAGTAGTTAAAACAACAAGATCCTTTTTCTCCATCTTAGCAGCTAGTGCTATTCCAACAGCATGAGGAACCTGTGTGGTAACAGGCGAAGAGCCTGTTACAATTCGATTTGCCGATTGACCAAAGTGACCTGGCATCTGGCGTCCACCCGAGTTCGGGTCCTCAGCTTTTGCAAAGGCCGATAACATTAGTTCTTTTGTTGTCATACCAAAAGTAAGCACAACACCAAGGTCACGATAATAAGGCAATGCATAATCCTTCTGTCGATCAAGTGCAAATGCAGCGCCAACCTGTGCGGCCTCCTGTCCTTGACACGAAATTGTAAATGGGATTTTTCCCGCTCTATTTAACAACCAAAGTCGTTCATCTAATCGTCTTGAGTGAAGCATCCACTCATACATCTCAAGTACCGTTTCATCGGTTAATCCTAGTGAATGATGTTTATTAGTAATCATGTCTCTCCTCCTCTGCCATTGTATTTAGCCGTGTATGGCTTTCCCGTTTGCTGCTAATGCTGCTTCTCCAAGTACTTCTGATAAGGTTGGGTGTGGGTGAATGGTATGAGCAACTTCCCAGCTTGCAGCGTCTAATACTTTGGCGATCGCTGCCTCAGAAATGAGCTCTGTAGCATGTGGCCCAATGATATGTACACCTAACAGATCATCGTTCTCTTTATTCGCAATTAATTTCACAAAGCCATTTGTTTCACCTTGTACTAATGCTTTTCCAATCGCTTGAAATGAGAATGTTCCTACTTTTATAGGAAGATCCTTGGACTTTGCTTGTTCTTCTGTTAAACCAACAGACGCCATCTCTGGGTAACTATAAATGCAGCTTGGAACCGTCTCGTAGTTAATTGGTGATGGATCATTACCCAAAATATGCTCAACTGCAAGTATCCCCTCATGTGAAGCAACATGAGCCAGCTGCATGCCACCAATGACATCTCCTATCGCGTAAATGTGCGATTCTTTTGTTTGTCCAAATTCATTTACCTGGATAAAACTTTTGTCGACCTGAATATCTGTATTTTTCAAGCCAATATCTGAAGTATTACCTGCCCGTCCAACACACACTAACATTTTTTCTGCTTCAAATGTAGTAGGTTCACCTTTGATTAGTCCAGTTACATGAACACTGTTTTCATTTTTGATGAGTTCATTTGTCTGTAAATCAACATTTGTGACAATTTTAATGCCCCTTGCCTGTAACTGCTTGGCCGCTTCTGCAGCAATATCTATATCTTCTGAAGGTAGAATTCTTCCTCCGTACTCAACGATGGTTACTTCCACGCCAAAATCCGAGAGCATTGATGCCCATTCCACGCCAATAACTCCTCCCCCTACAATGATGATAGAAGCTGGAGATACTCGAGTGTAAGGGCATGATCAGATGTTAAAATATGTGTTCCGTCTATTGTTAGGCCCGGTAAAGTGCGTGGTGTTGAGCCTGTTGCTACAATCACATTTTTGCCGATTAGCATAACATTTTCTTCATTTTTCCGTTCAACCGAAATGGTACCCGGTGTCGGTGAAAAGATAGAAGGGCCAAGAATTCGACCCTTTCCTTCGTATACATCTATGTCCCCGCGCTTCATTAAAAATTGAACACCTTTATGAAGCTGGTCTACTACCTTTTGTTTCCTTGTTTGGGCCGCTTGAAAATCAAAGGAGACACCCGTGGTTGTTACTCCAAATTCCCAAGTCCCTTTAGCTGTTCTAAGCACCTCTGCACTACGCAAAAGTGCTTTACTTGGAATGCATCCCTTATGAAGACATGTCCCGCCGATTTTCCCTTGTTCAACGATTGCTGTCTTAAGTCCCTCTTGAGCTGCTTTGATAGCTGCTACATAGCCACCAGTTCCACCGCCAAGAATAACTAAATCATAATCTTCTGCCATGGTGTCTCCTCCTTCAATCCTACCTATTACTTTTGTTGACCATTACGTGCACGTGATAATAAATGATGTTCATCTCGTACAAATTGTTTACGTGAGCGACGTAAACGTTCGATGCGTTCTTCCGCCATACGATCAGCAGCAACATTAGTTGAGATGCCATCACGTTTCGCAATCTCAAACACTTTCGCTACATTATCGTAAATGCCTTCTACTTTTTTCATCGCTCGATCGCGGTTATAACCTTTTAGCTCATCCGCAACATTAATAACGCCACCCGCATTGATGACATAATCAGGCGCATAGGCAATACCCATTTCCATAAGTCGTTCGCCATGACGTTCTTCTTTTAACTGATTGTTCGCTGCACCAGCTACAACACTGGCTTTTAAATGAGCAAGTGTATCATCATTAATAATGGCTCCTAATGCGTTAGGAGAAAAGATATCACAAGCTACACTATAAATTTCCTCTGGGGCCACGTACGAGGCTCCAAAATCTTCAACAGCACGTTTTGCCGCAGACTCATAGATGTCTGTTACAACTAATTCGGCACCTTCTTCATGTAGATACTTACATAGCTGATACGAGACATTACCTACACCTTGTACAGCAATTTTTTTGCCAGCTAAATTTTCATCACCAAAAGCCGCTTTTGCCGCAGCTTTCATACCCACAAACACTCCATAAGCTGTAACCGGAGATGGGTTTCCTGATGCTCCAAACGCAGGAGAAATACCAGTTACATAATCTGTTTCTTCATGAATAATATCCATATCAGCAACCGTTGTTCCAACATCCTCAGCTGTAATATATCGTCCGTTTAACCCTTGTATGTATCGTCCAAAAGCTCGGAACATTTCTTCATTCTTATCTTTACGAGGATCACCGATAATAACGGTTTTCCCTCCACCTAGATTTAATCCAGCTGCTGCGTTTTTATATGTCATTCCCTTAGATAGGCGAAGTGCATCTTCAAAAGCTGCCTCTTCACTTGAATAATTCCACATTCTCGTTCCACCGAGTGCAGGTCCAAGTGTTGTGTCGTGAATAGCAATGATCGCTTTTAAGCCGGACGTTCGATCCTGACAAACAACCACCTGTTCATAATCATATGTTTCCATTGTTGAGAAAAGATTCATCGCGAATTCCTCCTTTGGTCTTTTGGAAGGTCTAATTTTTAAGAGCATGACTCTCTCTCTATCCATGCCTTACTCGCAAAATGTCTCTCAATTATAATGAATTTTTTGTATCTTATTCCGATTCATCATTAATCTCCCATAGCAAAATGCGCATATATAGTATATCACGCAGGTTCTCTAAATCCTATGGCTACGCGATTTCACAGATAATTTGAACATTTATTGAACACGATTTTTAGAAATTATGACTAGGTCCTAAAATCTACTCTTATATTATTACTCAAATTTATAATTCATGCAACTTTAAGACATATACTTCTAAAGATTTTTTCGCTACAATATGAGAAGAGCTACTTAAGGAGGATACTAGATGGGTCGTTTTGTTGCACTAATCATATTACTTATCCCTATTTTCACTGCTGGATTTGGTATTAAGTTAATGAGAGATGCTTTTTTTCATATTTTACAATCACCATTTCCATCGATATCAATTCAATTTGTTGCGGGAATTGTTTTGTTTGCCGTAGGTTTTGCATTTATTGGTGGCTTTATCTTTCATCGCGATCGGAAAAACGGCAAAATTTCACCTCGATTTTCAAAAAAAGAAGGATAGGCCAGGGTCACTGTTTTTTCATGACCCCAATCCCATCCATCCACCGCCAGAACGGTCTCCTTGCAATCCACTGAAAAAGAAACCTGTTCTGCTGCTAGTAATAACATAAATAATATAGCTGTGCCAAACCACTGCAATTCAATCGTTCCCTCATGTGTTAGCCAAATAGCAAGGATCGCACCACAGGCGGTCGCTCCGTTGTCACCCAATATCGCTTTTCGCTCTCCCTCTAATACAAAGACCAAATAAAAAATGGTTAATACATATAGTAACGTTGAAAACCTTGGGATTGGCATAAACGCAACAATAATCGCAGAGACCAAAAGTGATAACTTCCAAACGCGTAAAGGTCTTGTATCAAATAAATTCATAATGTGAGGAAGTAAAAACATCAATAGAAACATCGTGATACTTGTGCCTGCTGATTGCGGTTGACTTAAAAACGTGTACACACCTGCGAGGGTTATTGTTCCAACTGCTTTAATCAGCCCAGTTGTCCATCTCCGGTCCTTAATAAATACACGAAAATGCCCTCGTATGCCCTTTGGCTCTGCCTTCCCGTAGCGATCATCAATAAATCCAATCCCCCATACCCCCAAGACATATCCTAGAGACAAATACGAGAATGCCACTGAATCATTTGGAGGAAACGCACACATAACTGCATATCCATAAACGACAAATACACCCAAGCTATAAGGAAGTGTTTGCTGTTCATAATTACGAACGGTCCATTTTGCTTCATGAAATGCACACATACTTGTAAAAGCAATGACTGGAAGCGTCAACATCAACAAAATCATAAGCAATCTCCTTGTAGCTGTTTTTTAATCTGACGCCACTGATTATAACGATGCTTCATACCCGAGAGACTCCTACCCATTTCTCGATGGGTCATCTCTGACTCAATCTCTTCCAATCTTGCCCCACCATGGATCATATGCAAACACATCATCGTTTCAATGCCATAACCTGTATATGATCTACTTAGCAATAATCTGAGCCACTGTCTTTGAAATGCTCTCTGTCCTGACAGTGGCGCTTCAAGCCAGACACCCGTGCGCTGATGGATCAGCTTTTGTACTCGTTTTTTAACAAAACCTTTTCCACCGTTTCCGTTATGACGAATTTTTGAAATGGTAAGATCGGCCCTTTTTTTCATCAATGGTTCAAGTAAACCACCTGCTTCTTGCGCCGAATGTTCTAAGTCTGCATCTAGGCAAAGAATATACATGCCCTTGGCAGCTCTCCATCCCGTTTGCAATGCTTGTCCCTTGCCTTGATTTGTTTCTAGATGGATACTTACATCGGCAAATTCTTCAGCGATCTCTGCAGTAAAATCTGTACTACCGTCGTTTACACAAATAACTTCATGTTCAAAGGGAAGTGAACGAGCCGCTTTGATTGTAGCAGCAAGGCGTTTTTCTTCGTTGTACGCAGGAATAACAACGGACACTCTAGTCATGACGCACAGCCCCTTTTTTTACTAACAGACGATAACCACGCCCAAGCAATTCTTGCAGCTCTACTAACTCTGTTTTCAGATCAAAACGAACTCGTTTTAGTTGCGAGGAAAGTGAGGCTGCTTCGAATAACTGATGAATCCCTTTTAGATCTGTGATCCGATCGCCTACCTCCATGCGAGATAAAATAGTAGAACCCATTCCCGCTCGTTGTTTCTCTAAAAATTCCTTTATGCCTAGACGACAGCCAATCAGATAAAGGTGTGCTGCTTTTGACCAGTGTGCCGCCATAACGGCTACATCCTCACTTGTTCCGATAAAGCTAATTTCATGTGCATCTATTCCATCTACTCGCAACCGATCAAGCCCAGGTGAGGAACCATCAGCATATGTGTGACAAATTAATTCCGCCCCACAACCTAGTGCCACAGAGGATACCGAGTCCATATCTCCCATAATAAAGTCAGGTGTGAATCCAAGCTCCAGCAGCCCATCTGCCGCACCATCTACAGCAATAATGAGAGGGTTCGTTAAGAATAACCAGCGTTGCATCGCCAAAAGATCACGTTTGTATTTTCCATTTCTCGCTACAATTAATACAGGTCGCTGATTCATTTGATTAAAACAGCTTGGTAATTCAACTGGTTTTGAAAACGTCTCTGCATCTCGCTTGGCATGTAGTAAGCTATTGTCGATAAATGAAGACAGCAGTTCTGGATAACAAACTTGTGCGCGTTCATTTAATGTTTCAATCAAGTTATAATCATAGTTTTTTAACTCAGCAAGTAATTGATAGGTGTCATCAATAAATACATACAACTGGTTATTCATTACCCAGATATCGTCACCTTTTAGACTTTCATCTGAGCCATACCAACTTTCAACATCAAATACAGCCACCCCTGCATCCAATAACCGAGTAACTTCACTATGCTCATACCGTCCACTCATTGTGCTTCTGCGATTAATGACTGCCTTCACTTCTTTTTCGAGAAGGATATCTGTTGTCACTGAATCTAGATCCTCATGCCAGAGAAGTGCAATAGATCGTAGAGGAAGATCCTGCAGCAACCTTTTACTCAATTTCCCTTCATAGACTTTTCCTCTTATACATTGCTTCATAGAAACAGCCTCCAAGCTACCTTGTTTTAGTTTAGTATGCACAAGCTTGCTGTAAACATTCCTAGATTGCATCCCAACTCACTCATTAGATATAATGAAGCGTACATGGAAATTGAAGGAGAGAGAATTTTGTCAAAACGTTTATTAATTACCTTTCACAGTTTGATTTTATTATTTGCAATAGGAGCAATTTCAGCTTATTTCTTCTCCACCACTTTTGGCAGAGAAGTCTTTTATCTCATCTTAGCGATTATTATTGGCTTATCGAGTATCTTTAATATCGTACGACTTTCGTTAGCGAAACCAACACCTAAAAAATGATTCTTAGTCAGGAAAATGGACACTCCCTGGCCGGAATAAAGTCGCGTTCTTACTAAACTTGTCTTTGGTCTTGGTAAAATCGGGTTTGCTCTTTATATCCGGCACACGTTCTGGGTCAATGTAGGATTGCTATTTGTATCTGACACTCTTTCTGGGTCAATGTGGGATCGGTCTTGATTAAAGATGCACCTCTCTTACTTACAACGTCATCCTCTTGCTAAGCCTCCCGTTTGTCGTGGTTTTTTAAAGGTTTTTCTTAGTCATACTTTATTGCACACATACAAAGAGCCAGCTGACTCAATCAGCTGGCTCTTTTGTGTGAAATTTTCGCAGTGTCCATTTCTCTTTTTGATTTTCATCCCACTCAAACTCCCAGATACCCGGTGTCTCGCGGTCATAGATATATCCATCCTCTGCAAAATAAGCTGAGCCTGGCAAGCTGCTTGGAGCTAAACAAATCCATGCACTGCAAACCCCACCATCCTCGAGCAATGGTGCATATTGAACACTATACTCGTCCATCATGATTGGATCACGTCCATCAAATACCATTTTTAGCTCTTCATTAATCGTATACTCATGATCAAATGGATTTTCTAAGCCGTAGTAGTCTAAAAAACCTTCATCCTCAGGCTGAGGTGCTTCAAAAAATGCATCTGCAGCATCATGTTTACTACAAGCAGTTAACGCAATTACCATACTAATCCCTACAATTAAACAAAACACAATTGAACGAGACTTCCTCAATAAACTCTCCCCTAACCAAAAAAGTAATCTTGTACTTATATATGTATCGATTTTATAGGGGAGATATATCTAATTTTTTCTAAAATCACTTTCTCCTTAGTGACGATTGAGAACCTGAACAAGCTGCTAAAAGTAAAGTGCAAGAAATTTATAAGGAGAAACTCATACATGGTTTATTCTTAATCATCACTTCGCTCCCTATCTAGAAATATAGTCTCGTGTTACAATCGCTCTATAATAACACTAGAAATAACCATTATTTGCATTATAATGGTTTAAATTCTGTTTAAGTTTTCACTAAAGAAACTTATCAACCGGAGGGCTTTTTTTGAAGAAATGTTTAATAGGAACGTTAGTTTTATCTATAGGTTTTTTCCTTACAGCGTGTGGAAATGATGAAGAACATACAAATACAGAACTATCAGATGTTATTTCAAGTAATACAACTAAAACAACTAGTGATGAAAGAAATACCGAAGAATCTCAGAATGAAAATGAAGATATTGAGGAACGCATTCAAGAAGATGAAAATGAATTACTAAATGTAGATCTTAAGGACAGATCATCAATGTCTGAAGAAGAATGGGTAGCAGCTTATGAAGCTAAAGAGAAATTAATTGATTTTGAAATTGAAGAAGTAGCGTATGCGTGGAATGAGATAGAAACTGGTGGTTTAGGAAAGTATAGCTATTACGCACTAGTAACTAATACAGGTAAAGTAACTATAGATATTTTTCCTCACACTGTCAGTTTTTACAATAAAGACGGAAGCGTAGCTGCGGTTAGTGAAGGTGCTTTGAGCGTTTCCCCTAATACTCTCAATGCGGGCGAAAAAAGCTTGATTAGAATGTATACCTCTGATCATGATGCAGATGTAGATAACTTTGATTATGCCGAACTTAATTTGGGTATACTATTGTCCCATTATGATTCAACGAAACTAAATATAGAAAGTCCTACTTATAATACAGATCCTACATTGAAAGCAACAGCATATATAGTGAATGGTACAGATATTGACGCTGTAGCCATTACTTCAGCTTTTGTGTTTTATAATGATAATGGAGACCTTATTGGTGGTTTAACGGCAGGTTTAGAAAATAAATTACAAGCTTGGATCTAAAAAAGAGATTGAAGCAGATTATCCCCCATTTCCTAAAGAGCAATACGATAATATAGCTAATATGGAAGCATGGTCTTACTTTGTGGATTATGGTGACGATTGGATGGAATAAAGTGAAAAAGGGGAGTATACAGCTTAGATTCTGTATACCGCCCTTAAATGTTATCCTTATAAGATGTTTATAGCCTTACAAGAATGTTTATTGGTCATGCGTGTATGATTTACAATTTAAACCAATTTTTATAACCCTTGATATAATAGGTTAAAACGTCACTCAACCAACCTTATGCTCAATTCGCAACTTATCGGCCACCATCGCGATGAACTCGCTGTTTGTTGGTTTGGCTTTTGACTGGCTGACGGTGTAACCAAAGAGACTTGAGATGGATTCAATGTTACCACGGCTCCAAGCTACTTCAATCGCTCGTTCTACACGGCTAGATGTTGTGTTGAACTTCTTTCCAATATCAGGGTAGAGTACTTTTGTAATCGATCCTAATAATTCGATATCGTTGTAAACCATCGTAATGGCTTCACGCAGATACATGTATCCTTTGATATGCGCCGGTACACCAATTTCATGGATAATTGCTGTGATACTTGCATCAAGGTTAAAACGTTTTTCCGGTCTTGCCGATTGGCTAAATGAGAATGATGATGATTTTTGAGTAAATCCAGCTTTTTTGCCACCGATTTCTCGAACTTTTGCGATAAGAATCTCCATATCAAATGGTTTTAATACATAATAGGAAGCTCCAAGGTCTACTGCTTTTTTGGTGACATCCTCTTGACCAAATGCAGTCAGCATAATGATATTTGGTTTGTGGCCGTTGCCTGTGTTAATTCGTTCTAGAACAGCTAAACCATCCAAGTGAGGCATAATGATATCCAAAAGAAGTACATCTGGCTGTTTGTCTTCCACTAAGCTAATGCATTCCTGTCCATTATATGCAACACCGGCTATTGTCATATCATCCTGAGCCGAGATATATTCGCTTAATAAATTTACTAACTCCCGATTATCATCTACAACACATACTTTTATTTTTTCCACAAAACATCCTCCTCATATTCAAGTGTAATTTTTCTGTATATAAATAATTCGACAGTTTGATTGTAAGTCCTTTAAGTTTTTAAAATAAACCTATTTCTTTTACAAATACTTAATTATTCTTTGTTATTCGCGCCCTTTCGATTATATGTATAAAAAAATATATAAATTTGTCGAATATTATTTATGAGACGATAAATAATATCTTAGAATAGTAAAAACAGGCTAAACGAGTTAACTCGCCTTAGCCTGTTGTGGATTGCCCATTACTCCTGCTTCTTCAAGCATCCATCCTATATGGCAACCGTAGCCTGAGGTTGGATCATTCACAAAGACATGTGTAACGGCCCCAACTAATTTACCATCTTGAATAATTGGACTTCCGCTCATACCTTGCACAATGCCCCCTGTTGCTTCTAGCAGCTTAGGATCGGTTACTTTTAATACCAAACCTTTTGTTGCTGGTTGCTTCTGTTGGATGGCATTAACAATTTCAATATCAAACTCCTCGACTTTTTCTCCACTAACAACTGTGAGGATTTTGGCCGGACCTTCTTTTATCTGATTGGACATAGCTATAGGTAACTCTTTATCCATGATATCATTTTTCAGGTTCGCTTTGTTTAATGTTCCAAAAATACCAAAAGAACTATTTTTATTTATGTTACCAAGTATTTCTCGGTCTTTTGAAAAACTGGCAAGCTTTTCTCCGGGATCTCCATGGGCTCCTTTTTCAATCGATGTGACCGAAGAGCGTAATACTTCTCCATCATGAACCGCAATCGGTTTATGAGTATCTGAGTCAGAAATAACATGTCCTAACGCGCCAAATTTCTTAGTATCTGGGTCATAAAAAGTCATGGTGCCAACACCAGCTGCTGAATCTCGAATAAACAAACCCATTCGATATGACTGCTCTCCACTTGCTTTTATTGGAAGCAATGTTTTATTAAGTGGCTGATGGTTCCGATTTACTTCGATTTGAAGTTCTTGTTCATCTTCACCTGCTTGCTGAACAACTTTAGAAACTTGACTCATCTTTTCAATTGGTACGCCATTGATTTTTGTGATCATATCTCCTACTTCAATACCTGCAGTCTCTCCAGGTGAGATTTCACCTGAATTTGTTTTAATTAAATGGTGACCGACAACTAACACGCCTTTAGTATTTAACTTCACACCAATTGATTGTCCACCTGCAATCACCTTTTGCTCTGGAAGAACATTAACGTTCATTGATTTAACTGGGAAACCAGCTGCGCTAAATACAACGTTTTGTTTGCCTTCTGCCACCGCAGTGATGGACTCGCCATCTTGTTTATTTAAAACAGATCCACTTGTAAAATCAAGCGTGACATTTTTAGGGTGTTCAAATGTAAGTTTCTCCCCAGAAAACACAGATATGGTTGTTGGGATGTGGGCCCATTCTTTTATCGGATTTGAAAACCCGACGAACAGCATTCCTGCAATAAGCAAGATGCCAACAATAATACGCACTCCTTCTACCTTCAAATTCTTCACTCTCCTAGCTCCCAACCCACACCTCTTGTGGCTGTACTATTAATGTTGCCTCATGACGTCACATTTATAACTGCATATAACAGAAAAAGCTACCCTTAACTGGGTAGCTTTTGTATGAATAGTCACTTAAGCCTGTTTATGTTGGTTGGCAAGCTCTAATAATTCATTTGCGTGCTTTTTGGTTAACTCAGTCACTTCAACACCTGAAATCATTCTGGCTAATTCTTCAATCTTTGAATGCTCTGCCAAACCGGTGACAGAAGTTGATACTCGATCTTTGAATTCTTGTTTCGTAATATACAGATGCTGGTCTGCCATTGCTGCTACTTGTGGTAAATGAGTGATACATAAAACCTGAGAGCCTGAGGCAATGGTATATATTTTTTCCGCGATCGCTTGAGCAACTCGACCACTAACACCTGTGTCCACTTCATCAAAAATAACAGAGGTAACACCTTGATGAGCAGAGAAAATCGATTTGATTGCAAGCATAATTCTTGAAATTTCACCACCAGAGGCAACCTTAGCTAACGGTTTTACTGGTTCTCCTGGATTGGTTGAAATAAAAAATTCAACCTGATCCACTCCATGCACGGAAAAAGCGGAGATGTCATTGCTTTCTGGTACTCGACTTTTAATATCAATATGAAAAATCGTTTTTTCCATATATAATGCTCGCAATTGTTGATGAATTGCTTCTGTTAACTTAGTGGCTGCTTTTGTTCTTATTTTAGTTAAAGCCTGAGCTTCTACCCCTAAATCAAGCAGAATAACTTCTAACTCGTGGTTTAAAGAATGTAGTCGATCATCTTTATTAAGTTTGCTATCCAGTTCTTCTTCTATACGTGATGCGTATTCGAGAATTTCTTCAACGGTAGTGCCGTATTTACGCTTAAGCTGTTGGATTTCAGCCAAACGATTTTCAATGAGCTCAAGTCGGTCCGGATCAAATTCGATTTGTTCCATCTTTTCTCTAATTGAAAAAGCAGCTTCTTCCATGATAAAGTAACTGCTGCTTACCGTTTCATGCAGGTTTTTCAGATTAACATCCAAATCTCCCGCACTCTCTAGATTAGCCGCACTTTCGTTAATAGCATCAAGAGCTTGTCCATCTCCGTATAAGCGCTCATAGCTGTCTCTTAGAAGCGTATATAGCTTCTCACTATTTGCTAAGCGCTTACGATCCTGTTCTAACTCATCATCCTCGTTTGGTTTAAGCTCAGCCTTTTCAATTTCATCAAGTTGATAACGCAATAAATCAATCCGTTGAGCGGTCTCTTGTTCGTTTTCGCTTAAATTGCGAATTTGTTTGTTAATTGTTTGTGCTTTTTCATATAATTCACGATATTCATGTAGAGTAGCTTGCAATTTTTTTGTAGCATATTGATCTAAAAAACGCAGATGTTTATCTGGTTGCATCAACGATTGATGCTCATGTTGTCCATGCACATCAACTAAAGATTGACCAATTTCACGAAGAATACCGAGTGTAACAAGCTTGCCATTGATACGGCATATACTTTTCCCTTGACTGGTCATTTCTCTACGTAAAATCAACTCATCTTCAGCCTGTATACCAAGTTCTGCGGCTTTGATCACCGCCTGATGTGTTTTATCGACTGCAAACAGACCCTCTATTTCCGCACGGGTCTCACCATGTCTAACAAATTCCGCAGATCCACGGCCGCCAAGCAGCAAGCCAATGGCATCAATAATAATGGATTTGCCTGCACCAGTTTCTCCAGTTAACACGGTTAAACCATTTTCAAATGGAACCGTTAGCTCTTCAATTATGGCAAAATGCCTCACTGAAAGTTCAATTAACATGAATTCCCCACCTTATAACATGTCTAAGAAACGAGCACTTATTTGCTCTCCGTCTTCTTTATTTTTACAGATAATTAATAAGGTATCATCTCCACAAATCGTACCCATTAACTCTTCCCAATCTAGATTATCAATTAGTGCACCGATCGCATTTGCATTTCCTGGTAAACATTTCATCACAATAAGATTATCCGTTGTATCGATGCTGATAAAGCTATCCGTTAGGCTTCGCTTTAATTTTTGTAGCGGATTAAAGCGCTGATCAGCAGGTAAACTATATTTATAACGACCGTCCTGCATCGGTACCTTAACAAGGTGAAGCTCTTTTATATCACGTGATACTGTTGCCTGAGTGACATTATAGCCCAAGCCTTTTAAATAATCGACAAGATCTTCCTGCGTTTCAATGGCTTGATTAGCAATCACTTCTCTGATCTTAATATGACGTTGTCCTTTATTCATTCGACTCACCTTTTCTTAGTTTTTACCGAGCTCACTTAAGATCCATTATGATATGAATTGCCCGTCATGACAATAGTTGACCTCATTTCAAAAAAGAGAGAGCCAAGCTCTCTCTTTTTTAAACAAGCTGTTGTGCCTTTTCTACAACATCCTGAATGACTGACGTATTGAGTTGTTCAAGTGTTTCATTTTCATGAAAAGGTAACGAAAGGTGCATTAAAAATTCAATATTACCTTCTCCTCCAGTGATCGGGGAATAATCAATTCCACGAACATGAAAACCTTCTGAAGTGGCAGCATCCATGATTCTTTGCAGAACCTGCTGATGAATGGCAGGATCTCTTACAATGCCTTTTTTACCAACTTGTTCACGTCCAGCCTCAAATTGAGGTTTCACTAAGGCCAATACGTCACCACCAGCGCATAATACCGTTTTAAGTGTTGGCAAAATCAAACGCAACGAGATAAAGGAAACGTCAATACTCGCAAACTGTGGCAAACCTTTTATTAAATCTTCAGGTTTAACATACCTAAAGTTGGTTCGCTCCATTACAACAACCTGTTCATGCTGTCTAATCTTCCAAGCCAACTGGTTATAGCCTACATCCAGTGCATAAACAAGAGATGCACCATTTTGCAGGGCGCAATCAGTAAAACCTCCAGTAGAAGCGCCAATATCAAGCATGATTTTATCCTGTACGTCGACTTCAAAAACGTCTAGTGCTTTTTCAAGCTTATATCCACCTCGACTGACATACGGCATTAACTGGCCTTTGACCTCAAGTGGTGCCGAAGCGTCGATTTTCATACCTGGTTTATCCAGTCGCTCTGTCCCAGAGTAAACCAAGCCTGCCATTACAGCACGCTTGGCTTTTTCTCGCGATTCAATTAAACCTCGATCCACTAATAAAGTGTCAATTCGTTCTTTTTTCACTGATCAAGCTCTTTTCTGTTTAGCCGGAATTAGCTCAACTAACTGACTACTAACGGTTTCTGCATTTAGACCAATTTCATCAAGCAGTTGCGGAACATCTCCATGCTCAATATATTCATCCGGAATTCCCAGGCGTCTCACTTCAACGTTATGATAACCATGTTCATTAAAGTGTTCAAGAACCGCACTACCGAAACCACCTTGAAGAGCTGTTTCCTCAATCGTCATAACTGGGATTTTTTCTTCTGCAAGTTTGTTTAGCAGTTCAATATCCAATGGTTTGACTGAGTTTGCATTGACGATACGGATTGATAAGCCTTCTGATTGCAATGCCTTAACTGCTTCTTCCGCGACAGGAAGCATCGTTCCAAATGTCAGAATACAGCCATCAGTTCCCTCTTGTACAGTTTCCCATTTTCCAATAAGTAACGTTTGGAATTCTTCGTCCATTTCAATCCCATATCCGTTTCCTCTTGGGTAACGAACAGCTATTGGTCCATCATCATATTCTAAAGCCGTATGAAGCATATTTTGAAGTTCATTTTCATCTTTTGGCATTAAGATTGTCATATTTGGTAAGTGGCGCAGGTAAGCAATATCAAAGACACCTTGATGTGTTTCACCATCAGCTCCAACTAACCCGGCACGATCAATTGCAAACACAACATTTAAGTTTTGACGACAAATATCATGAACAAGCTGATCATAGCCTCTTTGTAGGAATGTTGAATACACAGCAAACACAGGCTTTAATCCTTGAGTAGCTAGTCCACCTGCCATAGTTGTTGCATGTTGTTCTGCAATTCCAACATCAAACATCCGATCAGGGAACTCAGCACCAAAGGCATCTAGCTTAGTTCCACCAGGCATTGCAGCAGTGATTCCAACAATTCGTTTATCTGTTCTTGCTTTTTTAATTAACGTTTTTGCAAATACGCCACTATAGCTTGGAGGTCCTGGTTTAGAGACAACTTCTCCAGACTCGATTTTATACGGTCCAAGACCATGCCATGTTCCCTTTGCATCGTTCTCAGCCGGCTCGTATCCTTTACCTTTTTTCGTAATCAGGTGAATTAATACCGGGCCTTTTGTTTTCTTGGCATATTTTAAGTTATCCATTAGATCATCCATATCATGTCCATCAACCGGACCTAAATATGTGAAACCAAGCTCTTCAAAAAACACGCCTGGAATAACCATATATTTCATACTGTCTTTGAATTTTTCAGCTGTAGAAGCTAACTTGCCGCCAACAGCAGGAATCTTTTTAATAAAGCTCTCAATTTCATCTTTTGCACGATTGTATTTACCACCAGTACGTAATCGTCCTAGTACACTGTGTAAGGCTCCTACGTTTGGAGCAATCGACATTTCATTATCATTTAAGATAACAATTAAATCAGTTTGTTCATGGCCAATATGGTTTAATGCTTCAAATGCCATCCCACCAGTTAAAGCACCATCACCGATAATCGCTACAACACTCTCATCCGTTCCTTTAATATCTCTAGCGGTCGCCATACCCATCGCTGCAGAAAGCGACGTAGAGCTGTGTCCAGTTTCCCAAACATCGTGTTCACTTTCGTTTCTTTTAGGGAATCCACACAGTCCTTTAAATTTCCGCAATGTATCAAATTGCCCTGCTCTTCCTGTTAAAATCTTGTGTACATAGGCTTGATGTCCAACATCCCAAATAAACTTGTCCTTAGGACTGTCAAACAAATAATGAAGGGCAATTGTAAGTTCCACCACTCCTAGGTTAGGTCCTAAATGCCCACCGGTTACAGATAATCTTTCAATTAAAAAACTCCGAATATCCTTCGACAATTCCTGTAATTCTTTTTTGGAATAGTCTTTAATTTCAGCTGGATTTTGAAGGTCTTCTAACCTCATTAGCATAATCCCCACTTTCGACTCAAACTTATCGTACAATTTAGTATCCATAATCTCATCAGATATGGATGATTGTCAGTATTTAATCTAATATTGTGCTCTTAGTATATCAAAAATTGAACCATTACCCCAAATCTAATCTTCTCTCACATGCTTTTACTCAGAAAAAAAGCGATCCAACAAAGTGGAATCGCTTGAGACCAAGCTAACATTAATGATTACGGAATGCTACATATTTCGTCAATTCCTCTAATACGGAATGATCCATATCCACTTTTTTAAGCGATGAAAGGGCAGCCTCAAGATGATGCGTTAGCTTTTCCTTTGCTCCAACCATTCCCAAGATGCTTGGATACGTTCCTTTGTTATTACTAGCATCACTTCCTACAGGTTTACCAATAATATCTGCGTCACCTTCAATATCAAGGATATCGTCTTTTATTTGAAATAACAGACCTAATTCTCGTCCAAAGTGACGAAGATTTGATAGATCGTGTTCGGATGCTCCTGCAAGGATTGCGCCTGCTACAAGCGATACGATCATCAAATCACCGGTTTTATGATCGTGAATATATTCTAGTTCCTCGATAGTGAGATCTTTGTTCTCACCTTCCATATCCGAAACTTGACCTCCAACCATTCCAGGTGCACCTGCAGCGCGTGAGAGCTCATTGATCAATGAAACGACACGTTCCGGTTCTTCTGAAATACTTGAAACAAGCTGAAAGCTATATGTAAGCAATGCATCGCCAGCTAAAATAGCTGTAGCCTCACCGAAAACCTTATGATTAGTTGGCTTTCCACGACGGGTATCATCATCATCCATAGCTGGTAAATCATCGTGGATCAACGAATACGTATGAATCATCTCAATCGCACATGCAACCTCTATTCCCTTTTCAATTGGTTGTTCAAACCCTTTAAGTACAGCCAGTAAAAGTACAGGTCTAATTCGTTTGCCACCTGCTTGTAGGGAATAAATCATTGATTTCTTTAATGACTCTGGAGTTTGTAGTGCGTCTATGTAACGATAAAGGCTAGCTTCTAGTTCTTTTTTTGATTCTTCCATAAAAAGCTGAAGGTCTGCTGTCACTCCTGATCCTCCCCACTTAGATCAAGCTCTTCCAACTCACCATCTTCATGAAGGATTTGATCCATTTGCTTTTCAATCTGCTCAAGTTTCACATGGCACTGCTTCGATAGATCCATACCTTGTTGAAACATTTCTATCGCTTGCTCAAGGGGTACATCTCCTTGTTCAAGCTTATCAACAACTTCCTCAAGCTTTTCCATTGCATCTTCAAAGCTAATGGTCTCTTCTTTTTTTGCCATCCGTATCACTCCTTGGTTGATTTTTTACTTTCCCAGTGATTTGACAGATATAGGTTCCATCCGTTACTTGCAGTTCTAACATTTCCTCAGGTTCAGCTTGATCCACTGACTTTATTAACTCTCCAGTGATTTGCTGATAGGCAAGACTATATCCACGACTCATAACTTGTAACGGACTTAGCAAATGAAGCTGCTGTACAATGCCTGAAAATCGCTGTTGATTTCTCGTAAGAATTTGTTCTGATTCTTTTTTCAATGCGATCTTGTGGCGTAACAGCTTGTCCTGCATTAGCTTTATTCGTTCACTTGGATGGTAATAATGTACTGTTTTTGTTAATTGAAGATACGCCGTTTTTTTCTTCTCAACAACTCGTTCTGTTGATCGTTTGAGTTGCTCTATTCGAGTATCTAATTCCTGTTCCTTTTGCCGGATAAGCTGTGCAGGATATTTAAATGCATAGGATTTCTGTAATCGTTCAAGCTGACGTTTCTCCTGTTTCACCCGCTCACGCATACCAATAAGCAGACGCTGTTTTTGCGTAACCGTTCTTTGCAATAAATCAAGGCGGTTTGGTACAGCTAATTCAGCTGCTGCTGTTGGCGTAGGCGCACGTAAATCAGAAACAAAGTCGCTAATTGTAAAATCTGTTTCATGTCCTACTGCAGAGATAATCGGAACATTTGCCGCTGCTATCGTACGCACAACTTGTTCATCATTAAAAGCCCAGAGTTCCTCAATAGATCCGCCACCTCGACCAGCAATAAGAACATCAAATACACCAGCTGCATCCGCTTGTTTAATCGCATGAACAATCGAATCTGGGGCGTGGTCACCTTGTACTAACGCGGGCAGTAATGTAATTTGTGCAATTGGATACCGTCGTTTTAAAGTCGTTACAATATCTCGAACAGCAGCTCCAGTTGGTGATGTTACTACAGCAATACGTTTAGGAAACGAAGGAATTGCTTTTTTTCTTGATGGTGAAAACAATCCTTCCTCTTCTAAAGAGGCCTTTAGCTTTTCGTACGCCAAGTATAAACTACCAATACCATCGGGTTGCATCTCTTTTGCATATAATTGGTATTGCCCGTATGGTTCATATACATTCACTTCTCCACGAATTAAAACCTTCATTCCGTTCTCTGGTTTAAACGCCAAAAAGCGATTATGACCTGCAAACATCACTGCTTGAATCCGGGAGTTCTCATCCTTAACGGAAAAATACATATGTCCTCGACTATGCTGCTTAAAATTAGAGAGCTCTCCCCGTATCCACGTATCTGGGAGTAGGTTGTCTGTTTCGAGTAATCCTTTTATATAACGTGTCAGCTCTGATACTGACAGAATCGATTCAGACATATTATCCCTCCTTATGAACGGTTCAGAGCAGATTCGATTGTGTTTTCAAGTAACATGGTAATAGTCATTGGACCTACTCCACCCGGAACTGGCGTTAAATGGGAAGCAACTGATTCAACATCATCAAAGTCCACGTCACCACATAGCTTGCCATTCTCGTCACGGTTCATACCAACATCAATAACCACTGCACCGGGTTTTACATCTTCTTTTTTAATTAACTTTGCAATACCAACAGCAACAACAAGAATGTCCGCTTGCTTTGTGATTGCACGTAAATCAGGAGTTCTTGAGTGACAGTATGTGACGGTTGCATGTTCATTCAACAGCAATTGTCCAACTGGTTTTCCAACAATGTTACTTCTTCCAACTACAACAGCATGCTTTCCGGAAATCTCCACATTCGATGCTCTGAGTAATTCAATAATGCCATGAGGTGTACATGGCAGAAATGTTTTTTCACCTGTCATCATCTTACCGATACTAATTGGGTGAAATCCGTCTACATCTTTTTCAGGGCTGATCGCTTCTATCACAGCTTGCTCAGAGATTTGCTTAGGCAAAGGTAACTGCACAAGAATCCCATCAATGGTTGGGTCTTGATTCAATTCGTGAATATGAGATAAAAGCTCTGCTTCTGTTGTTTCAGCAGAAAGTTGTTTTAGAACCGAGTGAATTCCCGCTTTTTCACATGAGCGTTGTTTTGAACGAACATACGTCTGTGAAGCCTGGTTGTCTCCAACTAAAATGACCGCTAGTCCTGGAACAATTCCATCACTTGCTAATTTTGCTACTCGTTCTTTCATTTCGGCTTGTTTAGAGGCGGCCAATTGTTTTCCATTCATTAATTCAGCTGTCATCTCAATCACTCCATTGTCGTTAATTTGCAGACTGAAGACACCCGAAATCGGGCTTGTCTTACTGATTTATTATATGTTGGTGAACCTTAATTGTTTGACTCTTCATTCATCATATCTACAGAGTTAGACAGAACCCCATTCATAAAACGTCCTGCTTCTTCTCCACCAAATGCTTTAGCAAGTTCAATTGCTTCATTAAATGTTACATTAACAGGGATATCCTCAACATACTTCATCTCAAACAAGGCCATTCTCGCAATCGCTCTATCAACATGACCAATACGGTCAATGGTATAGCCTTGTAAGTTACTTGAGATCCACCCATCTAATTCTTCTTTATGCTCTAATGTTCCGTAAACTAGTTGATGGAAAAAATCGTTTGGTTGTTCTTCGTCATCCAACACACTTTCCATCGCAAGATCTGGTTCGGTTTTTATTACATCAATCTGGTAAAGAGCTTGCGCCGCTCTAAGTCTTGCTACCCGTCGATTCATTTATATGAACTCCTTATCATCTAAAAAAAATGTCTAATGAAAGTCTAGTATAACGCACTTTTTCGTCTGTGGAAAATCGAATTGTCGAGGTTACGCAAGTTTTTGCGAAATTTGTACAAAAATAGTCTGGTTACATGCTTTCCAACATGCAGCCAGACTATATTCACACGCATTTTAGACAATTATATTATTCGTCATTTGCTGATTCTGTTGATTCAAATTGTACACCTACAACATGAACATTAATGGCTTCAATTTGAATAGCGGTCATTGTTAGCAACGTTTGTTTAATATTCATCTGAACAAGATTGGCTACCTCTGGTACAGAAGCTCCATAAACAATGACAACCGAGACATCGACGATAATTCCACTCTCGTCTAAATCGACTTTTACGCCTTTTCCGTGGTTTTTGCGTCCTAAACGCTCTGCAACATCGGTAGCAAAACTTCCACGTAACGTGGCAATGCCCTCTACCTCTTGTGCAGCAATTCCTGCTATAACCTCTATAACCTCAGGTGATATCTCGACCTTACCTAAACCCGACTTTTGTTCCTCTAGCTCCAAAATCTGATTATCCTCCATAATGGCCTCCTTATTCTGAAATTAATCGGTTCCCTTTTCGGACGGCATTACTTCATATTGCTCAATAAATTTAGTGTTAAATTCTCCAGAACGAAAAACTTCGTGATCAAATAAACGCAAATGGAACGGAATCGTTGTATCCACGCCTTCAATATCGAATTCTTCTAGTGCTCTTTTCATGCGTTGAATTGCTTCGTCTCGAGTTGGTGCATGAACAATGACCTTAGCAATCATTGAATCATAAAACGGAGAAATTTTATACCCTTGATATGCTGCAGAATCAATTCTTACTCCAAATCCTCCTGGCACCAAATAACGCGTTATTAAACCTGGTGAAGGCATGAAGTTTTTAGCTTGGATTCTCAGCATTTATACGACACTCAATAGCAACTCCCTGAAACTGAACATCTTCTTGAGTGAAGGACAACGGCTGATGATTCGCTACACGAATTTGTTCTTTTATCAAGTCTATACCAGTAACCATTTCTGTTACCGGATGCTCCACTTGAATGCGTGTATTCATCTCCATAAAGAAAAAGCTACCGTCATTGTGATCATAAATAAATTCTACCGTTCCTGCACCTACATAATCAACTGCTTCGGCTGCAGCTATTGCTGCTTCACCCATCTCTTGACGTTTTTCAGGGGATAGTGCAGGTGAAGGCGTTTCTTCTACAAGCTTCTGTAACCGACGTTGAATCGAGCAGTCACGTTCACCTAAATGAACTGTATTACCTAATTCATCCGCCATGATTTGAATTTCCACATGACGAAAATCTTCGATGAATTTCTCAAGATAAACACCCGGGTTTCCAAATGCCGTAGCAGCCTCTTGTTGGGTAATATTAATACCCTTTTTAAGTTCCTCTGGGTTTCTGGCAACACGAATGCCTTTCCCGCCACCACCAGCAGTTGCTTTAATTATAACAGGAAATCCAATTCCTTCAGCAATTTCCAATCCAGATTCTGGACTTTCAATAATTCCATTTGAACCAGGTACAACTGGAACGCCGGCTTTTTTCATTGTTTCACGCGCTACATCCTTGGTACCCATTTGATTGATCGCAGAAGGACTTGGTCCAATAAATGTAATGTTACAGGCCGCACAAATTTCAGCGAAATCAGCATTTTCAGCTAAAAAACCATAGCCTGGGTGGATAGCGTCTGATTCAGTAAGAGTAGCCACACTCATTATATTAGTGAAATTCAAGTAGCTTTGGCCTGAAGCTGTTGGACCAATACAGAAGGCTTGGTCAGCAAGCTTAACATGAAGTGCATCTTCATCTGCTTCTGAATAAACAGCAACCGTTTCAATTCCCAACTCCTGGCAAGCACGTATAATGCGGACCGCGATTTCTCCACGGTTAGCAATTAGTATTTTTTTTATCATCTTTTATACCCAGCTCCTAGATTATTTCAGTTCCACAACAAATAAAGGCTGACCATACTCAACTAGTTCGCCGTTTTGTGCAACAACCTCAACAATTTTGCCATTTACATCTGCTTCAATTTCATTCATGAGTTTCATGGCTTCAACTATACAAACAATTGAATCTTCCTTAACCTGATCACCAATTGATACATAAGCAGCATCATCTGGAGATGGAGACGAATAAAATGTTCCAACCATTGGTGATTTAACTGTGTGAAGATTTTGATTGATTTCTGGTTCTGCTTGTTTATCCTCAGCTACAGGTGGTGCAGAAGCTGGTGTAGCGGATGTTTGTTGAACCTCCGATTGTCTAATCGGCTGATACGATTCAGCCTGAACAACGGCCGTCGCTTTCACCTTTTTTAATACCAGTTTGTTGCCCTCTTGTTCGTATTCTAATTCATCAATATCTGATTGATTCACAGCTTGAATAAGATCCTTAATATCTTGAACGTTCATATTTATTATGTACAACTCCTTTATCTTAGGTACTCATTGTGCTGTTTATTATATCATAGGCTAAACAGTTTAAAGTAGTACGAAATGTTCACTACGTCGGACATCCTATTTTGTCCAAAAAAACCCTTCATTCATTGAACAAAGGATCTTAGCCACCTATTCCTGTTCTTCTGTTACTTGTTCTGTTTCTACTTTGTCTTTCAAAAGTGCCTCTTTTTTATATTGACGAAATACCGGAAATTCAGAAAGATTGTCAGGAATTTTACCATTTTCCAAAAGAATAATCTTTACAATATTTTTATTCCGCGCCATATGGTATTTTTCTTCGTAATCGTTCTCTTTTGTGTATTTCTTTAGGTTCTCATAATCTTCTTCTTGAATCGAAACCGTATAGGAGTCTTCATCTTTTTCTTCAAATTGCTCTTCGAAACCTACTTCGAATTCAACAATTTGAATATGATCATTCTTAATATTACGAGTCTGCTCAAGAACTGCTTTGGCACCCTCGGTTAGATCTGTCCATTCCATTATTAATCGCTCCTTGTAAACAAATTGCACCTACAGTATTATAACATGTCTTTTCAACGAATGCATTAATGCATCTATGTAGGTTTTTATCAGTCTAGCCAAACTACTGATTATTAGAATAAGCCTGAGAGATGTATACGGATAATCTATAAAGAGTAAAGAACCGTGGGTTGTTTTGGTTTTCCAGATACATATGAGAAAATGAGGATTCTGCAATTCCTTCGCTACCGGGATGGGGGGGCACGCTTTCCGCGGGAGGGCATTGAACTAAAACGGCTACGCCATTTCATTTCAATCTTGCCCTTAAGTTCCCGTTGGAGTCGGCCTCCCCCATCCCGTCCGCTATGTTGGAGCGTCAGTATTTTTAATAGATTATTAATTTATATAATACCTGGTATGTTAAATGAAATTTAGTGTTTAGTACAAAGATCTACTCGTCAGACCGAGATTGTGGTGCACGAATGTATTAAATCGGAAAAATGCTAGGACAAACCAAAGAAAAATTTGGACCAATCACACATCAATCGTTGAAATTTTTTAGTCCGTCAGTAACTCAATCTCTTTATAAATGAGCGGTCGCATTTCTCTCTTCATTTTAAAAAATCGAACCATTAAGATGTGAGTTAAACAACATCATAATGATTCGATTTTAGTGATACTAAGATATTCCTGTCCCCGCTTATTTGATTAGTTAGCTCCTGAATTATGTGCAACAGATACAGTATTTGCTTGGCCGAGCTGTTCTTTTGCAAGTAGGATGATGTCGTTTGCCTGTGCTGGCGTTAATTCGTCTGAATCTACCGTGATTTGAACTTTCGTATCCTCACTAATAACCAGCACATTATTAAAACCTTTTGCTATGATTAAGGATTCTAATGTCTCCTCTTTTGGAGTGAGGTTTAGAATTTCCATACTTTTATCACGTGCTTCCACTTTTTCTTCAGGTGTTGCGTCTGGAGAAGTTGATGTTTCAATATACCTTTCAGCTTGGGCTGCACGGGCATCCGTCACTTGAAGTCTAGCCTCCACAAAGTTATCGGCAAGTGAATCGTCACCTGTCACTTCTAAAATACCTTCCAGGTCACCATCCTGAGTGACTTGAACATCAATGTCATCTGAAGTTTCCTCGGTTTGCTGATCATTATCTTGAAGCGCCAAATTGGTTGTACCTGATGTTACATAGTAAACAGATAATACAATAATTAGACTTAACATCGTTAACAGCCACACCGTTTGTTTTTTTAGAGCCATATTTATTCCTCCTTAGATTTCTTAGGCATTACGGAAATTCGATGGGCCGGTACATCAAGTACGCGGCTAACCGCTTCCACTACCCATGCTTTTACTTGTACATTTTCAACACCTTCTGCAACAACGAGCACACCTTTTATAGTTGGTTTTTCTGTTTGGATTAATAAAGGACCCTCTGTATCACCGTTTCGAACAATCACGGTTTGTTCATCAATGGTTTGATCCGTCACTTCCCTTGTTCCACCTTCACGATCGGTTTCACTTGTTTGTTGGTTTTTGGAGCTTGTATTTTTTTCATAAATTTGCTTCTCTGTATCAGCAAGATTAATCATTACTGATACTTCATTAAGCCCAACAATTTGTTCTAAATTTTCTCGCAGTTGATTTTCATAGCTATCTTCATAATCCTTCATTGTGTTCGATTGCCCAGATTCTTTTTTAAAGACTTCTACTTCTTCATCCTCGTCATTCGTTTGGAATGTAGGAATTGTCGTTTGAGCTTGTTCAGGCTCAGGAGGTTCCGAAAACACCGAATTTAATACCATCAAAAGAATTCCTACCAATCCTAAGATGAAAATGTATCGGTAATTCTTTCGTTTCCCTTGTTCTTGATTTCCTACGAGATTTTTTAACCATGCCAATCCTTTAGGATTCTGCTCACCCATCGACCTGTTCCCCCCCTTCCAATAAGAGCGTGATGCTTTCTGGAATCTCCCAACTGTCTGAAAGATAGTTTATTACCGGCAGCAGGTCGATTGAGTCCGATTCTTTACTAGGCTGCTGCTTAGAGAGATCAATTTGTACCCTTTTGATTTCACTCCGTACTGCATCCGTATTTTGTTGTGGGTGTATTTCTCGAACAACTGCATGTATACTTACTGCCTCCTCATCTTCCTGACCTCCCTGTCCCATTTCCTGCATTACATCTACGCTCGCAAATTCAAGTGAGTAGGTGTCTCGCAATGTTTCTTCTGCTTTATCTACTAGTTGGTCAGCCACCTGTTCTGAAATATATGCAGCTCGTACCTCGTCTAACCCACTTTTTTGCAAATTTATTTGAGTTTCAATAGATTCCGTTTGATATTGGTCTCCAGTTTGTAAGTTTCGAATCCATTCTTCTGAATCCACTGTAAATATAGAAAGAATTGGTTTTAACATAGCAATGAGAATCAGTAGACTGATCACCATTTTTACGTACCCTCTCATCGATGAATTAGGAAGTAGCATCTCAAGTAATATTGCTAACATGATTAGTAGAACTAACCCCGTAATCCAACCAGTTAAGAGACCCATTATCACCACTCCTAACGCATCATAAAGGACAAATTGCTGGCTGCTACCATAAGCGTAACGGCCAGGAAAAACATTAGACTTACTAGAGCTAATGCAGCAAATACATACATCACTGACTTACCAATGATCGATAAACATTCGATGATTGGTCCTCCACCAAGAGGCTGCAGGACAGCTGCGGACAAGTTAAAAATGATACCAAGGGAAAGGACTTTTAAAAGCGGGAAGACACAGATCATAAACAAAATACCTAACCCCGTCATACCAACAGTATTTTTAAGGAGCACAGACGCACTCATAACCGTATCAGTCGCATCCGTAAACATTTTCCCTACTACCGGGATGAAGTTTCCTGCAATAAATTTTGCTGTACGAATGGTTAATCCATCTGTTGCTGCTGAGGAGGCTCCTTGTACCGATATCACTCCTAAAAACACCGTCATAAAGATCCCGAGTAGTCCCACGGCAATATTCCGAAAAAAATCAGCAAGCTTGGACACTTTATAATGATCACTTAACGTACTGATGATACCTAGAACTGCTGAGAAAAATAATAACGGAAGCACAAACTGATTGACCAAAATTCCGCTTGTATTCACAAGAAATATAATTAATGGATGAAACAACGCCGATGAAGCAAGACTTCCGATGGAGGCCATTAATGCAAGCAAAAGCGGAAGCAGAGCGATCATAAAATGAATCATGCTGTTAATCGCTTCTGTTGCATACGTTATAGCAACATAAAAGCTGTTTATGGCAAGAATCATTAAAACGAGATAGGTTACGGCGTAGGCTGCTTTGCTCACATTTTGACTTTCGAATGCATTTTGAATCGATTGCAAAATTTGGCTGAAGAGCGTTAATAGAATTAACATGCCTAAAAGCTTGCTATTCACAATGAGTTCATGAAGCAAAAACTTAACAAGACCAAGTCCCCATTCTTTTATCTGAAACTGCTTCTCACCCGTTATAAAATCTTTAAATGATCCTTTTTGACTTTCAGGAAGAAAACCTCCGTATTCTGTTGAGACTTGCTCCCAATATGCTTGGATCTCATCTAATTGCAATCGTTCAATTTGTCGGTCAATAAAAGAAGATTCATCAGAGAGCGTTTCTTCATCCACCGGTTCCTGACCATCCACAGCGAGTACCAGGCTTGGATAAAGAAGAAATAGAATGCCAGTTATTGTAGCTATGATCCACCGGCGCATTAGTACCACTCCCTTCAATTCTCTTTAACCTGGTAGCAATGATAGAATCATTTCAATGACCGCTTTAATAATAGGAATGGCTAAGACTAGAATGAGAATCTTACCTGCAAGCTCTATTTTAGAAGCCATGGAAGCTTGTCCTGCATCTTTGGCAATTTGTGCACCAAACTCTGCAATATATGCGATTCCGATTATTTTTAAAATCGTTTGCAGATACATAATGTGTACATTCGCATCTGCCGCAATTCCCTCTAGTAATTGAATGATTTTCACTAACTCATCAATGACAAATAAAAAAATCATGATGCCTGCAAATAATGTGACAAGAAAAGCAAACAATGGCTTCTGCTCACGAACTACAAGAGCTAGAAAAGTTGCGATTAGACCTATTCCAACAATTTGAATGATGTCCATCGCAGCTCTCCTTTCTATCCTTGGAACAGGAACACACCTCTAATTTTCTGGAACAAGTCATCTACAATCGTTGCCACCATGTATAGCACTACAACAAATCCAATTAGTGTCACCCAATGAGCCCAGTCTTCTTTCCCCATTTGCTTTAGAACGGTATGGATCATAGCAACTACAATGCCTATACCAGCAATTTGAAAGATTGTATTCACGTCATAAGCCAAAAGTCATCCCTCCTTTTTTCACTAAAGCATTAGAATGACAATCAGCAGACCCCCAAGAAAGCCCAGGCTTTTCAGCATTTTTTCATAACGAAGCTGATTATCTTTTGCCTCAGCTTCTTCACGATCAAGATGGACCATCGTTAGTTTAATCTGCTTTTGTTGCTGTTCTCGGTCGTGTTGTCCTAGGGTCTGACCAAATTGGCGTAAAATTTCACGTTCTCCTTTAAGGAGACTGGTTACACCCCATGTCTCGTCCAAACTTTGCTCCCATGCAAGATGTGCAGATTCACCCTTTGAATCAAGATTTTTGGCAAAATGTTCAAATAATAGGTTAATTGGATAAGCAAGTTGCTTGGATAAACGTACGCTTGCCTCTGCCAAAGGTGTAAGACCATATAGCATTTCTGCCTCAAGTGCTTGAATGCCAACTTTCAACTGTCTCAGTTGTTTTGGACGATCACTAAGTCGTTTCGCCGCTTCAAAACCTATCCATGTACACGTTATGAGGATTAAAATTGCCCCTAGCCACTTCATAACACCTTTACCGAAACTGGCTTACCAATGGTCCGAATTTGTTTTATTTTTCCTGGCTCTGCCCCTCGGGTAAGTTCTACACATCTTTCGAATGCTTTCTCTGCGAACAATGCCTTTAATGCAGGGCGCGCTGCTACCTCTTCAAGCGAAGAACCGTGCGCTGTTGAGATGACACTAACACCAGCATGAATAGCTTCCTGTACGGCCAAACAGTCTTCGGGTCGTCCAATTTCATCTACAATAATGACATCAGGACTCATGGACCGAATCATCATCATCATGCCTTCCGCTTTTGGGCAACCGTCTAACACATCTACTCTTCGTCCAAGCTGATGCTGTGGTACACCTTTTATGCTTGCGGCAATTTCAGAACGTTCATCGACAATGCCGATTTTCATAGGTGGAATACCTTTGGTTGGCACACCAGTACTAATAATTCGAGCTAGATCCCTTAGTAATGTTGTTTTACCACTTTGGGGTGGCCCGATGAGTAAACTATTTTTCCATCCTTGCTGATATAGAGGTGTAACAAGTGAATCGGCAGCCCCTACTGTCTGTCTTGCAATCCTGATATTAAATGAACTAATGTCCTTTAGAGTTTTGACCTCACCTTTTTCTAAGATGACCTTACCGGCAAGTCCAACTCGATGCCCGCCCTTAATTGTGATAAAGCCGCGTTTGAGTTCTTCCTCAAACGCGTACATCGAATATTGACTTAACTGATTTAAGATGAACTGCGCATCACTTGGCTGAATAATCCATTCACGTTCACCTTGCAGACTTGGGTACATTGGAGCTCCACATGCTATCACTTCAAGTGGTCTGAGTATCCGAACCCTAATTTCTTCGATTTTTTCTGCTGTATCTTTTGGTATTTGCCTGAGAATTTCACGAATCGTCGGTGGTAATACAGTAAAAATGTCCTCCATCATGACCCCTCCTAAAGCCTAGCTCCAATTAAGATACAGACAGCACCTGTGCCAATAAACATAAACTTCGGAACGGAAAGCTTGTCTGTAATGCCCACTAGACCAATCACAATCGATAAGATAAAGATCGTTGGTCCAATCACTGCCAATAGACCATTTAATACGATTGCTTTTTCTATACTGTTGAATCGAAGGATTAAGCCCGCTACTGTTAGCTCAATGAGTCCAGAGAGCACTCGGAGGAACACCATAATCAGCAGTGTCCATTCAACGGCAACAAACCATTTCACATTAAATCCCCCCATCTATCCATGTTCTCTTAAAAGATATGCCTAAGTGGACGAGTTCAGAACATCGATCAATGTTTTGTTTAGGATTACTTCTAAGCTTTTTCTACTTTTGCTATACTTAGATCATTACCAACCGGAGAACGGATAGCATTCTTTATGTAGAGAGAGGGTCAAGCATGCAAACGAATCAAAAAAACATTATTTTAATTGGTTTTATGGGTGTCGGCAAAACAACCGTAGGTAAAGAACTTGCGAGGTATCTCGGCATGACATTTGTCGATTTGGATCAAGCCATAGAAAGTGAAGCGCAACAAACGATTGTTGACATTTTTAGAGACGAAGGAGAATCCGGTTTTAGACTAAGAGAACAAAAACTTTTTCTTGAATTATCAGAACAGAGAGGAACGATTATCTCGCTTGGCGGAGGCGCTTTTTTACAGGAGGAAATCCAAAGAAGTAGTCTTTTAACTAGCCTTGTTATCTTTTTGGACATAGACTTTTCGATTTGGTCAGAACGACTGCCCCTTTTGATAAAGGACAGACCCCTTCTCCAAAAAAAATCAAAGAAAGAAATCAAAGAGCTTTATGAATTAAGAAGAGAGACCTACCTTCATGCTCATTACACCATTAATACAGAGCGTTTAACACCTCCACAAACAGCTGAAAAAATCGCAAAAACCATCCAATATGCAGACGCATAAGGGATGGTTTTTGTTAAAGTTCAGCTTGTATAATGTTGGATATCTTTAATGACTTCAATTGGCACCTGACCAGGAGCCGAAGCCTGATGACCAACAGCAAACGTCATGGCGGAACCAAATTGGTCACCGATCAACCTTGTTGAGACCCCAAGCTTACCCATAGACATTGTAATCACTGGAATATCGAGCTTGGCGGATGCTTCATTTGTTACAGAGAGAAGAGTAAGAACATCCTGTGATGATTGTGGCATCACAGCAAGTTTAACAAGGTCGGCACCTGCCGCTTGTCCTGCTTGTAGGAATTCAATCATCTGGTCAAAAGATGGCGTTTTCTTAAAATCATGTGTAGAGACAATCCATTTAACATGATGTTTTGCTGATAATTGCTTTAGCAAATCCATGCCAATAAATTCCGACGCAAGTTCAATATCCAAAAGGTCAATGAGCTCAGTTTCTATAAGTCGGCTTATTAACTCTTCTTGCTCTGCAATCGTTAAAGAAATGGGTTGGCCACCTTCTTGAACAGAGCGGATCGTAAACAATAGAACAGTATCACCTATCACTTCTCTTAATGATGTTGCAGTAGCTAATACAGCATCCAATTTGGCGAGATCCGCAAAAAAATCTGCTCGCCATTCTAAAACATCTGGTTTTTTTTGCAGAATCATCTTAGCTTCTTCTACTAATTGAGAGGTAGTAGCGCCAATAAGAGACGAACAAAGGGCTGCAGGATGTTCGCTCCCAAATACCACTTTTCTTATCTGAACTTCTTTTGTTGTCGCCATGTATCTTCACCACTTTTCTACTTCGCTATAAAAACATCCAGAACACACAATGTGCTCTGGATGTTTTGTTGACTTAAGCTCTAGACATGTAAGAGCTGTTTCGTGTATCAATAAGAAGTCGATCTCCTTGATTCACAAAAAACGGCACTTGAACCGTAATACCTGTTTCAAGAGTAGCTGGTTTTGTACCACCAGAAGCTGTATCCCCTTTAATTCCAGGCTCTGTTTCAACAACCTCAAGTTCAACCGTATTTGGAACTTCTACTCCAAGTGTTTCAGCTTGGTAGCTAATAACATGGACTTCCATATTTTCTTTTAGAAACTTTAGCTCATATTCAATTTGACTTGATTGTAGTTCAAGTTGCTCATATGATTCTGTGTCCATAAACGTATGAGTATCTCCACTTGCATAAAGGTACTGCATACGTCTGTTCTCAATATGAGCTCTTTCTACTTTTTCTCCCGCACGGAATGTTTTCTCTTGAATGTTACCATTACGAAGATTACGGAGTTTAGAACGAACAAACGCCGCACCTTTTCCTGGCTTAACATGTTGGAAGTCCAACACTTGCCAAAGTCCATTATCTACTACAATCGTTAATCCAGTTTTAAAATCGTTTACTGAAATCATTTTTATTTCCTCCGTATTCGTATTCCCTCATAGTTCGCGGAATGTTTCCATCCATTACTATACCACAGCTTTGCAACTAGGTGGTTACCTAATCAGCAGGATTATTCGCCTACGTGAATGAGTTCTTTAGGTGAAGACGTGAATGAACGATTACCTTCAGCAGTAATTAAAATATCATCTTCAATTCTTGTTCCACCCACACCATGCACATAAATGCCCGGCTCTACTGTGACAATCATGCCTGGTCTAAGTACTGTATCTGACTTAAATGATAAGGCTGGTCCTTCATGAACTTCCATCCCTAAACCATGGCCAGTTGAATGACCAAAGTTCTCACCAAAGCCTTTTTCCGTAATATAATCTCGTGTTAGGGCATCTGCCTCTTTACCCGTGATGCCTGCTTTAATTCCATTCATACCTCTTAGCTGAGCTTCCAATACCGTTTCGTATATATTCGTCAACTCATCATTAATCTGTCCAACAGCCAATGTACGTGTGATGTCAGAGCAATATCCATTATAATAAGCACCATAATCAAGTGTCACTAGTTCACCTGATTCAATTAGCTTGCCACTTGCCACTCCATGTGGAAGAGCCGAGCGATAGCCAGATGCAACGATCGTGTCAAAGGACGAGCTTTGCGCCCCCTGTTTACGCATAAAAAACTCAAGCTCATTGGAAACTTCTAACTCTGTTAAGCCTGGTCTAATAAATGATGTAATATGCTTAAACGCCGCATCGGCAATATCTGCCGCATCCTGAATTAGTTGGATTTCACTCGCATCTTTAATAAGACGCACGCCTTCAACTAACCCAGTCACTGGAACTAGCTCTTGAGATTCTACTGTTTTTTGAAGCTGTTGAAATTGTTCGTATGTAACGTAGCTTTGTTCAAATCCTAACTTCTTAATCTGAAGCTTCTCTGCTTGTTTAGCAACCTCTTCAAGGATTGCTGCTTTATGCTGAACAATTGAAAAACCTTGGGCCTGTTCCTTTGCTTGTTCAACATACCTAAAATCCGTAATAAAAATAGCATTCGTTTCAGTTAATAAAACAACCCCAGCACTGCCTGTGAATCCCGATATGTACCGGCGATTATAAGGACTCATTATCAAAAGACCATCTACTCCATGCTCTTTAAATTCACTACGAATAACTTCAATTCTGCTCATATAAACACTCCTTTTTATCGTATAAACCTTAGACCTTTTTACGCTTCTTTAGTTTACCATATACGCTTTAAGGAGCGAAGCAACACGTTCGACACCTTATTTATCTGAGTGCTGTTGCTGATATTCATAAGAAACAGAATAGCCAATAAAAAGTCCATACAATATAAAAAGACAGAAAGATGTAATGATTGAGTTTAAATCAAGGTTTTGTACGCTTTTTAACCCTGGAATAAATGGATTACAAATATAAAATACAATAACCCACAATAAAGCTCCAAATCCAACTCCTGCCCACATCGTGTTCACTTTTTGAAAAAGCCACTTATATATAAATGCAACCAGAATGGATACCACCGCAATAACAGCTACTCCAACCGCTTGCCCCGTATATGTCGTTTTCCAGTCACCCAACGCCCAAGGCATCAGAATTAATGCCGGACCAAAATGCATAAAATTGAAAAAGAAGCCAAATAAAGCGACAAGAGACCAAATAAGTCCACCAAAAAATCCAATGAGGATTACCTTCGTATTATACCGCATTGGTTTTTCTGTTTGATTTTGTTCAAATCCCTGATTATCCATCACGATCACCTCATTAAAGTATATCCCTATTCCATTACATTTCATTCAACTCCACTAATTAATCTAAACCTAGATGATTTGTCATAGAGGAATTGCTTCGTTTCATGTAGAATAGTGAGTATACAGAACAATGAAGAATAGGTTGGTGTTTTATGGAAAAGTCAACAAAACCAGCATATGGCGGTCAAGCCATAGTTGAAGGTGTTATGTTCGGTGGAAAGCACACAACCGTCTCAATGATTAGAAGAAAAGATGGAAGCTTAGATACGTTTGAGGTTAAGCGTCAGTCACCAGCTTGGATCACAAAAGCAAAAAAGATTCCTTTTATAAGAGGAATTGCTGGCATTGTTGAAGCAAGTATAAATGGATCAAAGCATTTAAATTTTTCAACGGATCGTTATGATGTGGATCCTTCTGAGGATGATTCAATTGCCCCAAGCAGAGAAATCATCAAAATTAAATTTGATACTTGGTGTTGCAGCAGTCGCTGTTTTATCATTTATCTTCAGTAAGTTAATCTTTACATTAGTTCCAAGCCTTTATAGCCAATCTGTTTACGCCTATTTTCCCTGGCCACGTAGCTCAGAATCTATTAGAAGGTGGATTTAAGTTAATCTTATTACTTGGCTATATTTATATTTTATCGTTTACACCATTAATTCGCCGAGTCTTTCAGTATCACGGGGCAGAACACAAAGTGATCAACACTTACGAGTCCGGACTACCGTTAACTGTGAAAAATGTTCAGTCTCAGTCTAGACTCCATTACCGCTGCGGAAGTAGTTTCATTCTATTTACAGTAATTGTTGGTGTTGGAATTTATCTTTTTCTTCCCTTTGATTCACTAATGGAGCGTATTTTACAACGAGTCGTTTTCATTCCAGTTGTGCTTGGTGTTTCATTTGAAGTATTACAATTAACGAATCGTTTTCGAAACATACCTGTACTAAAATGGCTTGGGTACCCCGGGCTTGCCCTTCAGCTATTAACAACAAAAGAGCCAAACGATGAACAAACAGAGGTTGCCATCGCATCCTTTGAAGAAATGCTTACACGTGAACAATCATATACAAGCCCTGCAAAAGCAGACATCGTTTAGCTATTTGACATCTTGGAGGTGAATAGAATGCGCCAATTCTTTAACATTGCCTTTCCAGTCATCATTGTGTTGGCAGTTATCGGATTTGTCTTTTCGGTATTGAATGATCCGATGCAAGTCCTAAAGTCGATTCTTATACTTGCAGGTTTCATCGCGTTATTTTATTTCATTTATCGCTTCTACTTGTCCAGAAAATACGGCATGCCTATTATGGGTTCTAGGTCCAAGGAAGGTCCTACACGAGCACAACTTAAAAAAGCAAAACGAACAAGTACAGTGCGTTCGACTGGGCCAGGAAATCGAAACAAATTCAAACCCAATAGCACAAGCCAAATGAAAAGAAATCAAAAACCGCTAAAAAAAATACCAAAAAAACGAAGCGGTCCAAATTTAACAGTTATTGAAGGCAAAAAAAATAAAATCAAACCCAAAAAGAAGAATCGTGCTTCCTACTAGCACGATTCTTCTTTTTTTAATAATCTTCAATAGGTCCACCTACCAAGGAACTTGTTGGTTTTTGTTTCTCCAAGCGTAATTAAATCCTGTTTTTCTAAGGGGGTCAGATCAAAATCTGTTGCTTTAATATCTGTTACAGGAATAAAGATGACATTCTCTGCATCCTCATCTTCAATATGACGCGTATCATGAGCTGTTGTCATTGTATCAAAAACCGCTTTATACAAATCAATCGCATTTTTTATTTTATGAGGCGGTTGATCCTCAATTTTTGGCTTAAGCTGTAAACCAATTACGGGGCGTCTCCATGAGTTTTTTTCGCCATCCCGAAATAACCAAATAGGAAAATTACTTAAAAGACCTCCATCAACAATATAAGAATAATGTCCTGCTCGATCATATAGTTTTACCGGTTCAAAGAAATAAGGAATACTGCAACTCATACGGATCGCTTTTGCTACAGAAAATGATTCCGCACGAATGCCATACTTTTCAAGGTCGTCTGGCAATACAATCATTTGACCTTTTGATAAATCAGATACAACCACCCTTAATGCTTTGTCAGGTAGATCCCCAAATGTTACAATACCTTTTTCCTTTAAAAGATCTCGAATCCAGCTTTCTAATGCGTCACCGCGATACAAACCCAACTTAAAATACACATGCAACCACTTAATAACCGTTAGCGGCAAAAAGGACATTCGATCATCCTTAAAGGATTCGATGTTTATCTGATCAAGTATATTCATCATCTCTTCACTCGTATACCCTGCCTTTACAAGGGCAGCCACAATTGAACCTGCACTAGTCCCTGCAACTCGTTCAAACTCATAGCCTCTTTTCTCTAAAACCCGCAAGGAACCTAGAAACGCAAAAGCTTTAACTCCTCCTCCAGCAAACACAGCGTCAATTTTCACTAGAATCTCCTCCTGCCATCATGTTATGTATCAAAACATCGGCATATGTTTAAGGCAGTTAGGGTTTAGACAAAAATAGCACCAAAAAGCTATATAGCTTCTTGGTGCCTTTGTTAATTCTGCTTTGGTTCTTCTTCGTTTTTCTTTTGAACCTCACGTAACTCGTTAATTCGCTCTTGTTTCTCAGTAAAAAACTGAACAACATCACCAATTCGGTCAATGGCATCCCAACTAATATGATGTTCAATACCTTCAACGTCTTGATAGATATGCTCTTTGTCCACACCAATAATGGTCATAAACTCTTCAAGTAACTCATGTCGGTACACAAGCCTTTTTCCAATTTTGTTTCCTTTTGCAGTTAAAATTAATCCTCTATAACGCTCGTAGACAAGATATTCACTTTTATCTAACTTTTGGACCATTTTTGTAACGGAAGAAGGATGTACCTCAAGCGCCTCAGCAATATCCGATACTCTGGCATAGCCTTTCTCTTCAATTAATATATAAATTCGCTCCAGGTAATCTTCCATGCTTGGTGTAGGCATATGGTCCCCTCCAATTTATCAACGAACAGGCACGTAAATGTGCAGCCGAACTTTTAGTAAAATACCACCATCTATTCTACTATACTTGAGGGTAAATAAACAGTCTAAATCCAGATTAGTCAAAACTGTTACGTGAAATACTCAAGTTTTGCTTCTGGAAAGTACTTATCAATATATGACTGGATCGTCTCTTTCAGTTGACCCGCTTCATCATCCTTATAAACATATTTTCCACGTCCATAACGGCCCCATTTATACTTTCGCTCATCCTCGTTCATTTCAAGCTTTGATTTTGGATAGCGTTTTTCAATAATTCGTTTCGCTGTTTTTGTAAAACGATGCTGGATTAATTCGAAGGTCATATCCTTTTTAGCATACGTAGGCATAATCGATTCTAGACGCTCAAACAGTTCTAGGTAACCCTTCTCCCAACCTTCATACCAAACAATTGGCGCTACAATAAAACCTATTGGATAATCTGCTTTCGCTACTTTTTGTGCCGCTTCAATTCGTTCTAAAAAAGAAGACGTACCAGGCTCAAAATGTTTAATGACATGATCAGAATTCACACTAAAACGGAAACGAGTATTTCCATTGTGCTTAGCATCTAACAGATGGTCCACATGGTGGAATTTTGTTACAAAGCGTAGGCGTCCCCACTCAGTCTGACCAATGTGTTCAATTGTTTTTTTAAGTGAATGAGTCAAATGATCAATGCCAACGATATCCGACGTACACGCTGCCTCAAATCGAGTTGGTTCAGGTGCTCTCTCCATCATGTATTTGTCTGCTGATTCAAAGATCTCATCTAAATTCACATACGTTCGAATGTACGGTTTATCTCCAAGTGTGGTTTGCAGGTAACAATAATGACAATGCCCCATACAACCTGTAGCTAGTGGAATTGCATATTCAGCTGATGGTTTTGAGGTATCAAACTTCAACGTTTTTCTCACACCAATAACAAGGGTTGATTTGGCATTTCGATACTTCTGAAACTCATTATCCCCAGGTATATTCCTTACTTGATTATGAGAAGTAGTTTCTCGAATTTCGACGCCTTCTTTTTCAAATTTCTCTTTTAACTGTCGCCCCAGTGGATATTCCAATGCACCAGGCTCAATATAAACTAATTGAGGATAAAAAGCTTTCATGTCTGCACTTCCTTTCGTACTCTTAGGGTGCACATGAAAATAACAATCACTTGTGTAACATACTGGTAAATCTATAAATGACTTTTCATTTAACAATAATGAGGGTAAAATGATTGACAATTTTTTTGGTTCATGTTCAGATTGTATGGAATTGATAAGAACGATAGCGGAGGTCAAACAAATGAATTATGTATTGGACAATATGAACATCGTGCCCGAAAGCGATGCTGTCATTCAGACAAATGACCGCTCCTACCATTTTGGTGATGGTGTATATGAGGTAGTAAGAGTTTATAATCAAACGCCATTCCAATTAGATGCCCACTGGGACCGCCTTTTTCAAAGCGCCCAAAAATTAGATATGAATTTTACGATCACAGCTGATGAACTAACAAAAGCTACAATGGATTTACTCGAAAAAAATCAAGTGAAGGATGGTGCGATTTACATCCAGGTATCTCGCGGAGCCTCCCCTCGTAATCATCTTTATTCACGTGAAGAAACTCCGATCATTACTGGTTTCACAATGAGTGCACCACCAAGTAAACAACAAGAAGGTATTGCTGCCTGGGTGACAGATGATATGCGCTGGCTTCGTTGTGATATCAAAACCGTCAACTTACTTGGAAATGTGATGGCGAAACGCGAAGCTGCTGATGCTGACTGTGCAGAGGCGATTTTGCACCGTGATGGATTAGTGACAGAAGGATCTTCATCTAATCTGTTTTTAGTTAACGATGGAATTTTGTATACACATCCTGCAACTAATTTAATTTTAAATGGGATCACTAGGCAGGTTGTCATTAAATTAGCAACAGACGCTGGGTTTCGAGTTGTTGAGGAAGCTTTTCCAAAAGATGTACTTGATCATGCAGATGAAGCCTTTATTACTAGTACAACCAGTGAAGTGACACCGATTGTTGAATTCAAAGGTCAAATTACAGCTCAAATGCCCATTGGACCGGTTACAAAAAAACTTCAAGCGCTGTTTAAAGAGCTTATTTGATCAAAAGAATGATATGAATAAACACTATAAAGACGACCGGTTCTGAAATTCAGGACCGGTCGTCGTTTGGTTTTAATAAGAAATAGATAGGGAGAGAGCTGGCTCGTCGCTACCGGGATGCGGGGCACGCACCCGCGTGGGAGGCCGGTGAGCCTTCTTGTGCTGACGCACTGCGAAGTCTCACCCAGACCTCTACTCCCACAGGAGCATTCCTGTGGGATTTCTTTTCGTCCTATTTACACAAAAAAAGCCCTCCGTTAAGATGCAATTGTACCCAAACAACACATCGAGGAGGACTTACTATGAATCATACGCGCAATGATCGATTAGATCAAGTTCAAGAGGATACATTGGTGATTGGCATTGATATCGCCAAATTCAAGCACTACGCATGTGCTGTGAATGATCGCAGCCGTGAACTTAGTGATGCCTTTCCGTTTCATCAATCAAGAAATGGGTTTCACCACCTCTATGACGAGCTTGAACAACTAAAGAAGGCTCATCAAAAAACAAACATCCTCATTGGCTTTGAACCAACCGGTCATTACTGGATGAATCTTGCGCAATTTTTAAACCATCATGGCATTCCTTTTGTCTTGGTAAGCCCGCTGCACGTCAATCGAGCCAAAGAGTTTGATGATAACCTACAAACGAAGAATGACCGTAAAGACGCTCGTGTGATTGCGAAAATGGTCACTCAGGGATATTTTAGCTATCCGCGTTTCTTGACTGGCGTAGATGCAGAACTGCGTAATGGCGCAACCCTTCGAGACCGGTTAAAAAAAGATAGGGCGCGTGTGACCAACCAGATCATCCGTTGGATGGATCGGTATTTCCCAGAATTACATGGAGCCTTTAAAGCCATGGGGAAAACCCTTGTCTGCATCTTAAAGTACCGTCCCTTACCTGAGGAGTGGCATGATCTTGAGGTAGAGTCTTTTCTATCCGAGATCAAAGAAAAAGAAGCGATCAGGAGCCCCTCTAAAAAGAGATTGCACAACGTTCAAGTTTTAGCGTCTCAATCCATTGGGTTAACTGAAGGGAACGAGTTTGCGAGACAAGATATTCGTTCGCTCATTGAGCAGTATGAACGAACTTGTGCGGAGTTAGAAGAAACGAAAGAGACGATGCGAGAGCTCGCTCGACAAGTAGACGCCTATGAGAGTTTAATCTCTATCCCTGGTATTAGTGAAGAGACCGTTTGTGAATTACTCGCTGAAACGGGGCCACTCACCAACTACAGTCATCCACGCCAACTGACAAAATTAGCGGGATTGACGCTATGTGAGAATTCTTCCGGCCAACATCAAGGACGAAAGAGGCTCTCTAAACGAGGAAGACGCCGCTTGCGTTCTCTGCTCTTTCGAGCGGTTCTCCCGCTCATCCGGAATAACCAAGCTTTCTTAGATCTCTATACGTACTACATTTCAAGAAGTCAAAATCCGCTTCAAAAGAAGGATGCCTTGGTGGTTCTCTGTAGTAAGCTATTGAAGATCTTTTGGGGGTTAAGCCATCACCAGATGGCGTTTGATGCTGAAAAGATGAGGAGTGATAGCCCTCCTCTTCAAAAAGCACGATCCTCGCTCGCTTCATAAGGAAGCCTAAAGGAATATGAAAAATGGTGACTTGGAGAATCGGTAATAAAGACGACTTTTGACCTCGAGTCCATACAGGAGCATAAATCCGACTCTGCCTTATGAAGAGACCCAACGAAGGAATGTGAGCGCACGACGCTAAGAGACATGGGAGGGTATGTCCACATAAGTTGAGCAGAGCTCATTGAAGCACCCATATCGTTATAATTGGATGAGATTCCCTACATCTATTAGCGTAGCGTACGCTCATATTCCTTTAATAAACATTATTGGAATGAATAACTTAGCGTAATCATAAAAAATATTTTTTAACCTGTTAATATAGCCTTTAAAACACTGATACATTAGGTTTTTCGGAGGGAGTCGGCCTCCCCATCCCGTCCGCTAGTTTGGAGCTTCTGAATTTTTACAGAGTATTGCTTGATATAATACCTGGAAAGAGCTTGCGACATATAAAAATAAATGAATATCACGACAAGCCGTTTCAATCAATTTCACAACCACTTTATACATTCACTATTCTGTAAGTAACTTAATTCTGCTTTTCTAATAAATGAAGAGTTAGCCGAATTCTTTTATCAGTAAAACCCGGAGCAATATGTGATGTAACCAACATATTGCTCCGGGTTTTGTGTCAGGTATAACATTTCTGTCTCAGCCTTTACTTCACCTTATTCATAACAACTCGTTCTATGATCGTCCATGGGAGTATGGTTTTGAGTAGGATTAGCATTCGTGAGCTTTTGCCTATTGGATATCGTAGTTTTGGTCGTCTAGCTGCCGCGATTTTGAGTAGTTTCGTTACAACTTTTGCCGGATCACTTGATTTGGTTGCTGAGTGAGTTGCTGAAGACATTAATGTATGGATAAAAGGAAGGTAGTCCTCATCCTCACCTACACTAGCTTCTTGCATGCCCTTCTCCCAGATCTTTGTTCGAAAAGGTCCTGGTTCAACTAAACTTACGTAGACCCCAAAGCGAAGCATCTCTAGTCGCAATGCTTCACTAAATCCTTCAAGTGCAAATTTAGAAGCCGAATACGGACCAAGAGCAGGAAAGCCGAAGCGACCACTAATACTTGAAAGCATGATAATTTTACCTGAACGACGCGTTCTCATCTCGGGTAAAAACACCTTTGTTACAGCAATGGCACCTAACACATTTGTTTCGAACTGCTTACGCCACTTTTCCATTTCCACGCTTTCGGTTGGCCCTCCCTGACAATAACCTGCATTATTGATCAAGATATCAACCCGACATTGCTCCTGCTGTAATTGTTGCTTCAGCTGCACAATGTCCTTTTCTTCAGTAACATCCAGCTTCTTAACACGAATATTTTTTGCACAACCGTTTTCTGTAGCTTTATCTAATAACTCCTGTGATTGTGAAGGATCCCGCATTGTGGCAATGACCTCATAGCCTTTTTGAGCAAAAGCAATTGAGCTCAAGAACCCAAACCCACTGCTTGCTCCGGTTATCAATACACAACCTTTTGTCATGTTATCTCCTGATCCACTTGATAAGCACCTGGTGAAACCTGTTGTATAAATAAACATTCTTCTCCTAAAGAAAAAAGGACTAATTCATGCATAGCTCGAGTACAAACAGTATAAAACAACGTTCTCTCATGTTCATGCTTATATACATTTGTTGAAGCATCGTGAACAATCACTGCATCAAATTCAATTCCCTTAGATAAATAGGAAGGCAACACATGAAGACCGCGTTCAAATTCATATGAATCCTTGGTTAACAGCTTTATTGACAGATTATCTTTAAGTCTGTGATACACTTCTTCGCTTTCAGAGGCCGTTTTAGTAATAATTGCAATCGATTGATGTCCAGCCTGCTTTAACCGCTCAGCTTCTTGGATCATTCTTTGATCAAGCTTTTGTCTATCTTCTCCTTTAATTAGGAGTGGTTTCTCTCCCTTACGATTAAATGGTTCGATTTGTTCTCCATCTGTAATAAATTGTTTCGTGAAATCAACAATGTCCTTTGTTGAGCGATAGCTTTTATTTAACTTCATAACATGATGTTGCTTTTCAGTGTGAAGAGATCCATCAAGCATGGTCAATTGATGTTGAGATTGTGCGTAAACAGCCTGATTCACATCACCAAGAATCGTCATGCTTGCAGCTGGATAAATCATTTTTAGGTACTCAAATTGAAAAGGAGAGTAATCCTGCGCCTCGTCTATAAAAACATGCTGTATGACATGATTTGATTTTATACCCGCTAGCTGATCCTTCACATACAAATACGGGGTAACGTCTTCAAAGAGCATCGTTTTTTCATCGAGATGACTAAGAGTACGGCTACACATTTGCTCCCAATCAGTCGGAACCTCAGGATGAGATTGCTTAAATAAATTCCTAAACAAGCGATCAACATGAATAAACGCCATCTTTTTTACAGCATTTTTTAGAGGCTTAAACTGCTTAGCGACAATCTTCTTAGCTAGCATTTTCCGTTCATACTTTGCCTCATCAAAATCAGATTCTTGATCACCATGTTCACTTTGATATTGCTTTTGGACCTCTTGAAAAGCCTCAACACCTAATAATTCTATCTCATCCTCAACCCAAGCCATTACTTCGCTCAAGTACCTCTAATCGAGTTAACTTAATAAGCAACCAGTCAGCGGTAAGCTTCATTCGATTAGCCATAGAAACGGTTTGCTCTAATGAATAGAAGTATGCACTAATGCGCGATGCGTCTATTAGTACCTCGCCCCGAAAACGCACCTGCTTAAATTGCAGTCCTTCTTTAGCTAAACGCTGCAAATACTGATCAATTAGCTCTTTAAAGGCTAAGCTAGATTTAAATTTTATACTAGAGACTTCTTGCTCATATTGTTCGGATGTGGTTACAGTGAGTAGCTTCTCTGTTTGTGAAAATGCATCCTCAACCTCATAAGCAGATCCAACTCTTTTTTGAACATACTGCTGAAATGTTGTTTGTTCCATATTCTCCTCACCAAGCTCCGGCAATACCTTTGCAACATAACTATTAAAAAGTGGATTTGGTGAAAAAAGAATCATATTTTTGGCGGCTAATGTTTCCATATGCCGATACAATAAGTAGGCGGCTCTTTGCAGGGCAGCAGAGGTTTTCCCACTCCCCGCAGCTCCTTGTACCACTAGATACCGGCTTGATTCATTTCGGATTAACTGATTTTGCTCTAGTTGAATTGTAGCTACAATACTTTTCATTTGAGAATTTGCTTCATTACCGAGAACTTCTTTAAGTAGATCATCACCAATTGTAAGACCTGTATCAAACATGCTTGTAATACGTCCATTTTGGATGATGAATTGACGTTTTTTTGTCATTTCTCCTTCAGTTGTACCCTCTGGTGATGTGTAATACGCTTCACCTGGTGAGAAATCATAATATAAGCTTGAAATTGGAGCTCGCCAATCATGAATGAGGAAATTCTGTTTTTGCTCATCTAATAAGGAGGCAACCCCCAAATAGATGGATTGTACATCCTCTTGACCATCTGCACAAAAATCTATACGTCCAAAGTATGGAGAGCTTTTTACACGCTCTAACGATTTAATTGTTTGGTCCATTTGACCGTGTGTTCGCTCGCGTTCTCCGAGTAATTCTGATTGCTGTTTAATACTGAACATTGTCTCTAACGCATCTTCAGGATTGTCCATATTTACTGTGACATCTTCCCAGAAGGTTTTGCGTAGATGAATAATCTCAGATTTAGTTTTTTGGTCATGCTGAGAGAGCGCGTCTATCTCACGTGCGACCTGCTCTTTTATTTGATCGACTCTTTGTTGTTCAGCCTCTTTTGAATGAAATTGTTCCCCCATCCACTCACGCTCCTTAAAAAGATACTTGACACCCCGAAAGATGTTTGATAAGATAAAATAAAGAAATACGTATATACAATTTCAGTAAAGTTCCACCTCATATCGTATCATGTAGACGTTGCAATGGCAAGGTCTTTTTTGCATGGAATAATGATGTTAGGGTGGCCTTATACAAATAACTTAAACGACGAATATCCTTGTGATAAGGAATGTTCGCCGTTTTGTTATCTAATCGTTATTTTCGATAGTTCCATTCGTCCGTTCCGTACCTTCTGTCAATGATCGCTTGTACTTCTTGCTCTTCTGCTTCTGTTAATGTATAAGGTTCGAGCTGAATAGATAGACCACGTTCAAATCCAGTCTTAAATAGTTTACTCGCTTCTTCAACAGTTATTGGCGTTTCCTTTAATTCATTAATAGCAACTGCCTTTTGTTTAAAATTACGCTGCATCCGCTCACGTAATCGAACGCTTGAATAACGAAATACATCAAATAACTTATCTTCATCTATATCGAGAATAATGGATCCATGTTGAAGGATAACACCCTTCTGTCTTGTTTGAGCACTTCCTGCCACCTTCCGCCCTTCCACAACTAACTCATACCAGGAAGGAGCATCAAAACATACCGCAGAACGAGGGGTTTTTAACGCTTGCTTATCAGCATCTGTCGAAGGAATGGAAAAGTAAGCGTCTAGTCCCGCTTCCTTAAATCCTTCTAATAATCCCTCTGAAATCACTCGGTACGCTTCTGTCACAGATGCGGGCATGAACGGATGCGACTCAGATACAATCACACTGTATGTAAGTTCTTGATCATGCAAAACGCCTCTACCACCAGTTGGTCTTCTTACAAAACCTAATTGATGGTGCTTTACTGCGTCCATATTAATTTCTTTTTCTACTTTTTGAAAATAACCAATTGAAAGAGTTGCAGGATTCCACCCATAAAAACGAATGGTCGGGGGGATTTTCCCTTCACTATGCCAGTTTAAAAGTGCTTCGTCCAATGCCATATTATACTCAGGCGAACGTTTTCCAGAATCAATAAATCTCCATATTTCTGTGTTTTCCATCTTTTGTTTGACCCCTTTCACTCACTTTTAGTGTATCAAATTCCAATACATTCAGCCAAGAAACAAGTGAACACGTTGCCAAAAAACGAATTGACCTTTATAATTTAGTAGAAAAGTTTTTTAGTTGAAGGAGAGTGCAACACCCGCCATGGAATTGCAGTATATTATCATTGCCATTTTAGCAGCACTAATTGTTTACTTAGCGGTTAGACGTTTCTATACACCTAAGTATATTAAAAACTTAACCCAAGAAGAATTTATTCAAGGCTATCGCAAAGCCCAATTAATTGATGTGAGAGAACCTCGTGAATATGATGGTGGCCATATACTCGGCGCAAGAAATATTCCGATGTCACAAATCCGTCAGCGCATTAATGAATTCCGCGCAGATCAACCTATTTATCTGTATTGCCAATCTGGAGCCAGAAGTAGACAAGCAGCAAGTATCATCCGAAAAAAACGTGGCGCTACCGAGATCTATCAGTTAAAAGGTGGCTTCCGTAAGTGGACAGGTAAAATTAAAAAGAAATAATGCTTCATAATAAAAAGCTCTCTCACTTTATGTGAAAGAGCTTTTTTGTTGCAGACGGCCCACCAACTTGCGAAGATTAAGATCTCATTGTACAGTAACCTTAAAACAACCGACGTTTGGAAGGATTTGACGAGCATGCCGGATGATAAACGTATTTTAATTGTAGAAGACGAAGAGAAAATTGCTCGGATATTAAAACTAGAGCTTGAATATGAGGGGTACCAGACCGAAACAGCACATGAAGGAATAACTGCCTGGGAGCTTCTCCAGAGTCAATCATGGGCTTTAGTTATATTAGACGTTATGCTACCAGGATTGAGTGGTATGGAGCTACTACGACGAATGCGAGATCGCAAAGACCAAACACCTGTTATTATGTTGACTGCTAGAGACAACGTTGTCGATAAAGTATCCGGGCTTGATCAAGGGGCAAATGATTATGTAACAAAACCTTTTGAAATTGAAGAATTATTGGCAAGAATTCGAGCAAATCTAAGACAATTGCCGAGTTCACAGCAAAAAGAAGATGAGAGTCTTCTAAACATAGCTGACCTTGAAGTCCATACCGCCTCAAGAGAAGTGACACGAGCAGGACTTGAGGTTACATTAACAGCGCGCGAATATGATCTATTAGTATTTCTACTACACAACCCTAATCAAGTACTAACAAGAGACCAGCTACTTCAACATGTATGGGGATTTGATTATATTGGTGACACAAATATTGTCGATGTCTATATCCGATACCTTCGTCAAAAAATGGATAAAGACTTTGAACCAAAACTACTTCATACAGTTCGTGGTGCAGGTTACATGCTGAAAGATCGTCGTTCATGAAACTTAATCGCCGAATTATATTAGTAACAACTGTTTGGTTGTTTATCATCTTACTTGTCGTGAACAGTGCTGTTTATTTATTTTTCAAACAGTTTATGGAAGAATCGGAACTTAATCAGATTAGTGATCAGGGGCAAGCAGCTATTGAGACGATAGGCAACCACCCCACCCCCAGTTTATTAATGGACAATTATTTAATTGGGGAAGGTATGCTACGTGTTGTTCGTTCAGATGATCGTATCGGAAAAACACTCACAAAAAATCCAACATACAGGAACATCCAAGCCACATATACAACAAGTCAAGAAGCAGCTATTGTGACGTATGAGAATGCAGAATATGCCATCTCTAGACAGCCACTAATATGGGATGATGGCTCCATTGTTACACTTGAGTTGGTCGAATCAATCGAACATTATTCCAATGCGCTCAGACTACTTCAAACGGTTCTATTAACAGCGTCGCTTCTTGTTTTAATTCCGTCCTTTATTGCGGGTCAGCTGCTAAGCCGATTTATCTTAACTCCTATTCGGACATTAATTGGCACAATGGATGAAATTAGCCGGAAAGGAACATTTAAAAAGATTAATGTCACATCTAAACAAACGGATGAATTAGCTCAAATGAGTGCAACATTTAATCACATGATTGAATTACTTCAGCAAAATTTTGAAAAGCAGCAGCAATTTGTTTCAGATGCTTCACACGAATTAAAAACACCACTAACTGTTATTGAAAGCTATGCACGTCTTTTAAAACGTTGGGGTAAAAAAGACCCTGCTATATTAGATGAAGCCGTTGAAGCGATCTATTCAGAAGCTTTGAGGATGCGTGGTATGACTCAGCAAATGCTCGATCTTGCAATGGGGGATAATCAAACAGTTCAACCAATGTCGAGGCTTCATTTATCCAGGCATCATTAAGGAAACAGCAGAACGAATTAGTCATTCCTTTAATCGTGAAATACAGCTTTCGGCTGATGAGAATATATACGTTTTAGGTCATGAAAATACAATAAAACAGCTGCTCTTTATTCTATTGGAAAATGGCATTAAATACAGTGAGCAAGCTCTTCATGTTCAATTATATTCAGATCAAAATCAAGCCACAATTGAAATAAAAGATACAGGGATCGGGATTCCCCTGCAGGATCAACCTCAAATCTTTGAACGTTTTTTCCGAGTTTCTGAAGACCGAAACCGACAATCTGGCGGCTCAGGATTAGGACTGTCCATCGCAAAAAAAATTGTAGAACAATACAGTGGCACGATTCGTGTTCATAGTGAACTAGGCAAAGGATCTACTTTTATTGTTAGCTTGCCAATCCATCAATCTGAGGAGGAGTAATATAATGGCCAAATCACCAATACGTATTACCTTTTTTATCATTGCTCTTCTAATTGTTGGTATTGGACTATTTTTCTTTTTTCGTTCTGAAGATCCTTCTCTAACTCTAAACGAGACCATTGAATTAATCGAAGCTCAATATGGTAGTGCACCAACAGAGATCACCTTAAAAGATGGCACGTATTATGCTGTCATAAAACGCGAAGATGGGCTCTATGAGATTGAGATTAGTGAGGAGACTGGGACGATCCTTTCTCTTGTGCCTGTAGAAGACAACTCTACAGAAGCTACTGATTTTCTAAGTGCAGGCGAGGCAAGAGAACGAGTTCTCCAACTTGTTCCAACTGATGCCGTTATTAAGGACCTTGAGCTTAAAGAAGACGTGACTCCACCAATATGGGCGGCCGAAGTGGAAAACACTGAAGGGGATGGTGAAATTGACATTCATGCCAAAACGGGCGAAGAGCTTCGTAATACGTTACAAACAGAAAATGGACAACAATCGAATTATATAACTGAACAAGAAGCCATCGATATTGCTTTACGTGAAATTAATGGCGTTGTAGATGATGTTGATTTAGAGGACGCAGACGGACGAATGGTATACGAGGTAGAAATTGAAGATCAAGAAACGGATGAAGATGTGACTGTCATTATTGATGCGGTCACCGGACAAATTATTCAATTTGAATATTAATGAGTTTCTCATCAAATTCTCATTTTAGATTCAGCGTCCTTTCATTTTGACTGTCTATACTATGGTTATAGTCAAACAAACGAAGGGATGATAAATCATGAAAAAACCAATTGTATTTACATTAGCAGGAGCATTAGCCATCGGAGGAACATCAGTAGCATTTGCATCTACAGGTAATCAAATTGCAGAAGCAGAACCAGCTTTAACATTACAAGCTTCAACTAATCCAATTACCGAGCAAGATGCAGTAGCCAAAGCAGAAGATTTTCTTGGTGGTGTAGTAACAGATATAGAAAAAGATACAGATGACGGTGTTGTCTACTATGAAGTTGAAGTTAAACTCGACGGACAAGAATTTGATCTAGATATTCTTGAGGAAAGCGGTCAGATCATCGATGTTGATGGTAATCTTTTAGGAACAGATGCCGCTAATGGAGCTGCCATTAACCAAGAAGACGCAGAAACCGCAGCAAAAGAAGCTGTACATTTGGATGATGTCATTAAGACTGAACTAGAGATTGAAAATGGACAGTATGTTTATGAAGTTGAGTTTAATGTGAACGGTGAAGGCGAAGATGTAAAAGTCAATGGCGAAACAGGTGAGATCCTCTCAATCGATGACGACTTTGCTATTGATATCCCACAATCCGGTGATCTGATCTCAGCAGATGATGCAAAAACACTAGCAATAACTGAAGTTGGTGAAAATGCCAAAGTAACCGATATTGAATTAGATACAGACGATCGTGTTTCTGTTTATGAATTAGAATTAGTGCTAGATGGTGCTGAATATGATGTTGAAATCGACGCTGTAACAAAAGAGATTTTAAAAAGTGAAAGAGATTAATTAGGAGTAGCTTCAGGAAAACGCGGATTTACAATGTTAAACAAATTCAAAGATTAAAAAAAGCCTAATTTCTCGGTATTATTAGCGAGGAATTAGGCTTTAATTCTATCATTAATGTGCCCAATTCTTGAATAAGCATGAAAAAAATTAGTTGATCCAATGAGAAGGTCGATGTATATGAGAAGGCAATGTTGTCTTTACATTACCTTTAGCTGAATTAATTTGCATTTGGGTCAAAAACATGCCAGTTGACAGATCAGCACCACAGAAATTAACATCTCGCAAATCCGCACCAATAAAATCGACTGCTCTTAAATCCGTATTTCTCATGTCCGCGGCAATCAAATAGGCTCCCCTAAAATCAGTTGCTCTTAAATCTTTTCCCTTTAACTTTTTCCCCATCCAATTAGCTCTCTGATGGTCAAATTCTTTAATTTTTCTAACACCAGGCATTTTATTAATTGTTTTTCTCCTAACAAAATCACTTGCTAAAGTAAGCAGCTCGTTTGAAGAAAATCGGTACATTACTAGATCAAGTGACAATAAATTATCTGCATCTAACTTCGTTAAAGCCTGCAATTCCGTTAACTGTTTTCCCAACTTGTCAGCTAAATCAATCGGTATATCGTAAGACAGAGCTTCTGCCACGTAAGCAATTATTTCATGAATTTGCTCCATGATGGGAAACACTCGAAACATTTTCTTCCCAATGTCAGGGTTTTCTCGCCAACTCTCACCGTTAAAAGTAACTTGAGAAACGACTTGTCCCGCACCCAAACAATCAAATACTGTACAGCCTTTGAAACCTTTATCCCTTAACTGACTATGAATTTGGCAACTGTAATCGGATTGCAAATTCATACAAGGAGTACCTGCTTGTTTGTTAATCGGAAAATCACTTGATGCTACAATAGTAAGCGCTGTGCAACAAAGTCCAAAGCACTTCGAACAATCAGCCGTTAAATTCCCTCTAATATTTCTGGCTGTCTCATTATCCATTTTTTACCCTCTATCTGAAAAAAACTTTTGAGTTTATTATACAATATTCCTAAACAAACTGGTCTTATAATGGAGTAAAGAAGGACTATTTGTGTCCTTCTTATAGCTTTCTATATATTGAAGCTCTTACAAAAAAACAAGGCGGGATAACCCTCCTTGTTTTTTAATCATAACTTATTCCGCTTTTTCATAGCGTAAAACTGGTTTACGTGCAGCCAATGTTTCATCTAGTCTGCCGATCACCGTGTGATGCGGAGCTTCTTGAACAATCTCTGGATTCTCTTCTGCTTCTTTTGCAATTTGAATCATAGCATCAATAAACTCATCTAATGTTTCTTTCGACTCAGTTTCGGTCGGCTCAATCATCATACATTCCTCAACATTTAGTGGGAAGTAGATAGTTGGTGGATGATACCCAAAGTCGAGTAATCGTTTGGCAATGTCTAGTGTACGAACGCCAAGCTTCTTCTGACGTTTACCTGAAAGAACAAATTCATGCTTACAATGCTGTGTGTATGGCAAGTCATAATGAGGAGCCAAGCGACGCATCATATAATTCGCATTTAACACGGCATATTCAGAAACCTGACGTAATCCTTCTGGTCCCATTGTTCGAATGTACGTATAGGCACGTACGTTAATTCCGTAGTTACCATAATAAGGTTTAACACGTCCAATTGATTTAGGACGATTATAATCAAAGTCATAGCCATCCACCGTCTTCACTAAAATAGGCTTAGGTAAGAAGTCGATCAAGTCTTTTTTCACACCTACCGGACCAGATCCTGGGCCACCACCACCGTGTGGTCCTGTAAATGTTTTGTGTAAGTTCAAATGAACCACATCAAAGCCCATGTCTCCTGGTCTTGCGATACCAAGGATAGCATTTGAGTTAGCTCCATCATAATAAAGTTTTCCGCCAGCCTCGTGGATAATTGAAGCCATTTCAATAATATAGCTTTCAAATAGGCCTAGTGTGTTTGGATTTGTTAGCATTAAAGCTGCTGTTTCATCACTGACAACCTCACGTAAATGCTCCAGATCCACAAGACCATGTTCATCTGTGCGTACAGTTACAGACTCAAAACCAGCAACCGTTGCTGATGCAGGATTTGTACCATGTGCTGAATCAGGAACAATGACTTTCGTCCGCTTGGAATCATTTCTTGCTTCATGATACGCACGAATCATCATCAAACCAGTCCACTCACCATGGGCACCTGCCGCTGGTTGAAGGGTCACTTCATCCATTCCAGTAATCTCAGCAAGAGACGTTTGCAGGTTATGAAGTAACTCAAGTGAACCTTGAACCTGAGCTACAGGCTGATAAGGATGAACATTTGCTAGTCCATCAATACGCGCAACATCTTCATTGATTTTCGGGTTGTATTTCATTGTGCAGGATCCAAGTGGATAAAAACCTGAATCAACACCGTGATTACGCTTCGACAATGCTGTATAATGACGCATGATTTGCAGCTCTGATACTTCAGGAAGTTCAGGCTCATTCACTCGAACATATTCATCTGGCAGTAATGAACCTAGATCCAAGCTCTGGAATATCAAGATCAGGCAGGCTATGTCCAACTCGACCAGGTTTGCTTAATTCAAAAATCAACGCTTGATTATCTGTGCTCATTGTAATGCCCCCAATTCACTCGCAAATGCATCCAAGCTCTTCTTTTGTACGAACTTCTGTTACACAAATCAACATCTGTCCTAAAAACGCCTCATCATCACGCTCTAGTTCGTATCCTCCAATAAATCCTTTTTCCAGAAGTTTTTCATTAACGGTTTTTGCCGATTGATCGAGTTGAATCACAAACTCATTAAACGTTGGTGATTCATTTACAAGCTTTATACCTTGCTCTTTCAGCTTATTTTTTAAGTACGCAGCCTTTTGGATATTCTGGTACGCCATATCTTTTACACCTTTTTTGCCAATTGCGGTCATTGCAACGGAAGCCGCTAGTGCATTTAACGCTTGGTTTGAACAGATATTAGAAGTCGCTTTATCTCGACGAATATGCTGTTCACGAGCTTGTAAAGTTAGTACAAAACCGCGTTGCCCTTGATCATCAACTGTTTGACCAACTAAACGACCTGGCACTTTACGCATTAACTTTTTGGTTGTTGCAAAATATCCACAGTGAGGACCACCATATTGCATAGAAATACCAAAAGGCTGTGCATCTCCAACAACAATATCCGCTCCAAATTCACCAGGTGACTTCAACAAACCTAACGCAAGTGGATTACTTGATACAGCTAATAAAGCCTTACCTTGATGCGTAATTTCTTCGATTTCCGCTAATGGCTCAATGTGCCCAAAGAAGTTAGGATATTGAACGAGTACACAAGCAGTATCATCGTTATACTGTTCTCTAAGCTGGTTTACGTCCGTTACACCATCTTTTGTATCAATCTCAACGACTGTTAAACTTTGTCCATACGCATTTGTTTTTAAAACCGCACGAGCTTCCGGATGAACAGCTTTGGAAACCAGGATTGTTTTCTTTTTAGTATGACCACAGCTCATCATTGCGGCTTCCGCAAGCGCGGTTGGACCATCATACATAGAGGAATTCGCTAAATCCATGCCAGTTAGTTCACAGATCATACTTTGAAATTCAAAAATTGCTTGTAGTTCTCCCTGTGAGATCTCAGGCTGATACGGTGTATACGCCGTGTAAAATTCCGAACGCGAAATGACGTGATTCACAATCGATGGAATATAATGATCGTAAACTCCCGCCCCTAAAAACGACGGCGTGCTTTTTACGGAAACGTTTTTTGCTGCAAGCCCTTGGAAAAATTTAATCAGCTCGGGTTCTTTTAATGCTTTTTCAATATCAAGCTGTCCCTTAAAGCGAATTTCCTTTGGGATATCAGCAAACAATTCTTCAATTGATTCAACACCAATTGCTTCAAGCATCTCTTTGCTATCGGTTTCTGTCATTGGTAAATAACGATTATTCATCTTCAACAAATCCTTCCCTATGAACGTGGTCGTTTGTAAAATGGAGTGGCTACTACAATAGCTGCAATACGTTTTTTACGGACTTGAACTTCTACTTTTGTTCCAAGTTCTGTATGGTTTATATCAAGTAAGGCAAGTCCAACATTTTTCTTCAACGTTGGTGATTGCGTTCCGGTTGTTACAAAGCCAATCGACTCTCCGTCTACAAACACTTCATAACCCGCACGTGGAATACCCTTATCTAGCATTTCAATTCCAACAAGCTTACGAGAGAGCCCCTCTTCCTTCTGCCGCTTAAGAGCATCTTGTCCAATGAACGGATCCTCTTTGTTCACCTTCACAGCAAATCCAATACCTGCTTCAAGTGGTGAAATGTCTTTTGTAAGCTCTTGTCCGTATAATGCTAGCTTTGCTTCAAAGCGCAATGTATCGCGCGCACCAAGTCCAGTAGGAACAAGTCCATCTTCCGCACCTTCTGTAAGAAGCTGACCCCATAATGACGGTGCATCCGCTGATTTCACATAAAGCTCAAAGCCATCTTCCCCTGTATAACCTGTTCGGGAAACTAACGCTTTTACTCCTGCCACTGTACTATTATCTTTAAAACGAAATGGACGGATGTCTGCAAGATCCTCATCTGTTAGTTTCTGAAGAATGTTTTCTGCAAGTGGCCCTTGAATCGCCAATAGTGCTGTGTCATCTGAAATATTGTTCATAGAGACTGATTCCGGCTTATACTGAACCATCCAATCCCAATCTTTTTCTATGTTGGACGCATTAACAACAACCAAATATTGTTCATCTGCTTTTCTGTAGACTAGCAAATCATCTACTGTACCACCATTTTCATAACACATCGCCGTGTAAATCGCCTGACCATCAACAAGCTTCGAGAGATCATTTGTTAGAAGCTTCTGCAAAAAAGCCAGTGATCCAACTCCTTCAACTTCAAACTCACCCATATGTGATACATCAAATAAACCGGCTTGAGTACGCACAGCCTCGTGTTCAGCTTTGATACTACTAAACTGAACAGGTAAATCCCAGCCTCCAAAGTCAATCGTTTTTGCATTGTGTTCCTGATACAACTCAAATAAAGGTGTTCGTTTTAAGTCAGCCATGCTTCTCCTCCTGATGAACGAATAGTTTGAACTATTAAACAAAAAAAGACAGACTGATACACGCAAATGGTGTATCACCCTGTCCTTGAACCAGAAAGTTTCACTCGGGCTTTTGCCGAATTGTCTTCGTGGGTGGCTTGCATAGCAAGCTCTCTCCAGAGTTGCGTCACGTAAAAGTCTTTTTGCCTGAGAGATTCACATCACTGCTTGCTCCTTCGGCGCCGGGCAGTGCCCGATCTCTCCCTTTACCTTCATCCGCAAAAGATTGTATTATGTTTTGTGAAAATTGGTACATACTAGTAATAGATGTTGATACTCTTTACACTGTATATCCTATCAATAGTCCAAGTAAGGCGCAACTATATTTTCAAAGTTACTTTAAATTTTCAGGCAAAGGAGACGACAAATCGTGACTGTTCCTATACATTTTGACGATTCATGGCGCACAGAATTTCTTCAACGACTTGATTCAGATGGTCAATGGGCAAGCTTGGAAAATTATTGTTTAGCCTATGAAGCCCATCAACACCAAAAAGTTTCTGATTTCCATGGCTTGTTGGCTCCTGCCCACTTACCACAGCTTGAACCTTTTCCACATCAATTAGAAGTAGCAAAAACGGTCATTGAAGAAATGAACGGAAAAGCCATATTAGCTGATGAAGTTGGTCTAGGTAAAACCATTGAAGCTGGTTTGATTCTCAAAGAATATATGATTCGTGGTCTAGCAAAAAAAATCTTAATCCTAGTTCCTGCTTCCCTTGTTTCACAGTGGGCGGTTGAACTAAATAGCAAATTCTATATCCCTGCTATTCCGCAAAAGAAATCGTATGTATGGGAACAGTGTGATGTCGTTGTAGCTTCGATTGATACTGCTAAACGTCAGCCACACCGTGACCTTGTCCTTGCACAATCATATGATCTCGTTGTCATTGATGAAGCACACAAGCTTAAAAATCCAAACACAAAAAACTATGAATTCATTCGTAGCTTAAAAAAGAAGTTCTGTTTGCTCCTAACAGCGACACCTGTACAAAATAAACTAGAGGAAATCTTTAATCTTGTTTCTCTATTAAAACCAGGACATCTAGGTGACCTAACAAGCTTCGAAAAAGAATTCCGTTCTAATGGTCGCTCACCACGTAATGACGAAAAACTTCGTGCACTTGTTAACAAAGTGATGGTGCGAAACCGCCGTGAAGAGACGGGTATTAAGTGGACAAAACGTATTGTGGAAACGGTACCGATCACGTTTAGTCAGCAGGAACGAGCGCTATATGATGCGATCTCTGAACTTGGAACAAATCACTTTGCACTACTTACACTAAAACGAGAGATTTGCTCAAGCCGAGAAGCGACTTTTATGACTTTAAAAAATATCATTGAAAAAGCCGAAGCCGAAGGGCGAGACAATCAAGAGGCCATAGCTCTACTTGAACAAGCAGCCAAGGTAGAACATCACGCCAAGGCTGAAAAAGCATTAGAATTAATCAAAGGCATTGACGGGAAAGTCATTATCTTCACTGAATACCGGGCCACACAATTGTATCTACAATGGTTTCTTAAACAAAATGGAATTACGTCGGTTCCTTTTCGTGGAGGGTTTAAGCGGGGTAAAAAAGACTGGATGCGTGAGTTATTCAAAAATCACGCGCAGGTACTAATTGCAACAGAAGCTGGTGGCGAAGGAATTAACCTTCAATTCTGCAGTCACATTATCAACTACGATCTTCCTTGGAATCCAATGAGAATTGAACAACGGATCGGTCGAATCCACCGACTTGGTCAATTAAAAGATGTTCATATTTATAATTTTGCAGTTCAAGATACAGTAGAACAAAAAATTCTCGAGTTACTTTATGATAAAATCAATCTTTTTGAGAAGGTCATAGGACAACTAGACGAGATTCTGACACGTATCCACCTACCGAATGTAGACGAGTATGTAAAAGACGTGATTCTTCATTCAGACTCGGATGGCGAAGTGAAACTAAAGCTATCTCATCTTGCAAATATTATGAATGATGCGGCCCAAGCAGATTCCGAAGAGGAGGATTATAATGAATCAATCCGAAGTTCGTAACTATGTGGAGAGGTACTTTTCAGCAAATGACTGCCCTACTGTGGAAAGAAAACCAAATTATATGACCGTACAATTATCTGTTGAAATGGATAAATTATTAATGAATCGTCCTTTCTATTGGCATTATTTAGAGAAGACTGGTGGCATACCTAATCCATTGACAATGACGTTGATAACGGATCATCAAACAAACAATGATCTAAAAGGGGAATATATACACTTTGGTTCGCCACGGCTTCATCAACTATTTCAATCGACTACGTCTCTAGGTTCGTATATCCGTATGTATGAGAATGTGACTGTTCATTCAGGACAGTCCATTCCTTTACAGCCTTGGATTAATATAAATGCAAAGGTGTCCTTTCAATGTGACCGAAAAAAAGATGTTCTTTTATCATTAGGACTAAACCTGATACACGGTCAAATCGTTAGTGATTTTCATTTAAAAATGATGCAAACACCACTTACGCCAAAGTTACCTGACTACTGTTTTACACTTGCTTCACTCATTAAGCCAGCTAGTGGGTTAATTAGGCTACAAAAGATGGTCCAGACATTTGCAAACAATGAACCTGATGATTGGGCAATACGAGCAAGAGAACGATGGAAGCAGGATCTGGAACTATTGGAGAGCTTTTATGAAGAATACGAGGAAAAACCTGAAAGCTATGAGCTGGAGAAGCAAGCACTCAAAGAACAATATGAACCGCGAATTGAAGTGGAGATCATTAATGGCGGGCTTTTCTTTTTACAAAAACAAGTTTTCACCGAAACAAATGGACATCCCGCTCACTAGTAGCGTGGATGTCCATTTCATTTGATTCTACATATTAGTGTGTAGTAACAGGGGCTCCTTCACCGGTTGTTATGAGTGAATACAACGTCATAACGGAGAAGAATCCAAAGACGACAACAGTAACAAACGAAAAGCCTACTGCAAATAAGTTCATTCGTTTCATTTCACGAATGCCACCAATGACAGCAAGAATGGTGATGATTAAAAATACAATAGCCAGAAACAAAAGAATCCCTCCTTCTACTCTACTTTTTTACGTACAAATAAAGTGAATGTTTTGATCGAGCCTCTAAAAAAGGATATGATACTCATACAATATCATTTTTATAAGGAGGATCAACATGGCTTGGACACAGATTCCGCTTGGACCGATCCAAACAAATGCATATGTTCTTACAAATTCAGAAGGTGACGCACTAATTTTTGATCCAGGTGGTGACGCAGATACACTCATTCATTGGTTAAACGAAAACCAACTAAAACCACTGGCGATTTTACTGACACATGCCCACTTTGACCATATTGGCGCAGTAGACGATGTACGGGATGCTTTTTCCTTACCAGTCTATCTACACAAGGAAGAAGAAAACTGGTTAGGTGATCCAGAGCTGAATCGCTCCACTGCATTTCTTGGGCGGACAAAGGTAACAGCAAAGCCAGCAGAGCATATTCTCACAAAGGAACAACCGTTACAGATCGGCTCATTCACATGTGATGTGCTTGAAACACCTGGACATTCACCTGGTAGTGTCTCCTTCTACTTTAAAGAAGAAGACATTGTCTTTTCAGGAGATGCCCTTTTTTTGGAAGTGTTGGACGCACTGATTTGCCAGGTGGAAACCACCAACAACTCATCGCAAGCATCAACTCAAAATTAATGGAATTACCCGAGGAAACGATTGTGGCATGTGGCCACGGTCCAACAACAACAATCTCAGCTGAAATGGATTCAAATCCTTTTCTAAATGCCTTGTAGTTTCATCATCAAAACCGGTTATGCTCTTGAGCTGACCGGTTTTTAGTGTCCACCAAAGCTTGGTACAAGTACAAACGTTGAATAATACGTAAATCCGACAAAAAAGATGGTTAGATACGCGCCAAATATGTAGATATACACTCGCTCAGATAAATACAAATAACTTAAAGCAAGCAGGATTGCTGTTTGTGCGAAGAAAAGCAAAGCCATTTCGTACATATCTCCAGCAAAAAACAATACAGCAAATATCCCTGTCCAAAAAGCGAGCACACGATACATCCGTTCCATATGCTGTGCCTCCTTCATTAATGTATGCGATTTCTAATGATTGCTCTTATATTATATACCCTAATTTTCCTGTTTGTAAATGCTTTCGCCGCTTCTGATATGCATTAATGGAAGCGGCGTCATTAATCCATCCATTTTTAAGACGATTTACTGTTTATTTCGTTTGAAAAACCAACCGATTGCCATTGGCACAACACCAAATGCCCGAAACGATAATGTGCCTTTGTCAGATTTCCTCCGCTTCCGTTCTTCTTTTCTGATGGTTGTCGGTTTATCCATTTGAATCACAGCTTGCTGCGTAATAAATTTGACTAAATCTTGTAACGACATATTCAACACTTCCCTGCACTCTTTTCCTCTAAGTGTGCCCAATCCCTCATGATTAAATCAATTCATATCCTGAAAGTAAATCATTGAGTCAGTATTAAGATTGTAATGAATAATTGACCATCTTTTGTGATGAGGACCAACTTTTGAATGTAACTCCACTCGAACAACCTCATCAGTTTGTTTCCTTGTCGTAAAGGTAATAGATCCAACTTCATAATGTCGCTCTTCTATTCCTTCACTCTTTTCAGATTGCTTTATATAATCGATAATTCCCATTTGGACTAAATTGTCTAGTTGCAGTAACTTTTCTTGCTCAAGCACAAATCGTTTTTCAACTTCATACAGCTGTATGGTGTACAGACAGGATAATGTTAGTATAGCCACTATAATTAAGGTTAATGGATAGGCAAAGCCATGCTGATTTCTCATGATAAATCAGCCACTTTGCTGAACATACTACTCATTGAACGTTGAGCCGATAATCCATTTTGCAAAACAGTGTCACAGCTTAATCGGCTCTCCTCCACTGAACAAGAGAAGGATTGAACAGAATGAAGCATCGGTACATATCCCCTACCTTGTACAAAACGTCGAATGGAACCTGAGATTATTTCGTAGCGTACCTCTTCATTATTAATCATTAGTGTTACCTTATTCTTATCCACAACCATATCTCCTGATTCACGAACATCAACAGATAACTGATTTAGGAACACATTCAATTCAAGACTTGATTCATATCCAGAAAACGGAGACCACATGATGGTCTTAAATGCTAATGGAACAAGGCTGACGATTAGCATCGTGATACTGAACGCAATTAGTGCTTCTAGAAGCGTATAACCGCGTTTATTTTTTAGCATAAAGACAACTTTTTTGATTTTTCAAACTCGCTCCTTTCCAGTTTAGACAAAATTGTGTGGAGTTATCAGGTAGTTCTGTTCTCTCCAAGTTATACAACGAGTGATTCAATTCCTGAAGGTTGCCCGTGTGAATATAATCGAGAACATAATCTTCAAGAATAAGCAGTGCCTCTTGCTGCTGCTTAATCACAACTCGTTCCTGTTGGACTTTTATATACACAGGCAGGATAAACATAGCTAACACCGATAGAAGAAATAAGGACAGCATAACCTCTATTAATGTAAAGCCGTTATATTTCTGAATAGCGAATTCTCCCCTTCCCTAAGTGGAGAACATAAATAAACTCCCTTTTGTGAGTGCGTAAGAGAATCGTGCCTGCATATCTCGGATTCCCATTCCGATTAAATGAGACATAATTGCCCGTTAGTGAAATGGGTGTAATCAACATATCGGCTGTGGAGAACTGTCTTTCAAGATATTTAGAGCCATTCAAAAGCCTAATGTGATAAGAACTTGAGGTGCTCCTCAAACTAACCGATTCTCCTCTTGCCATAGCTGTATGTTGGGCTAACAAATAATCTTCTTTAAGTTGCCAAGATACGTAATTTGCTTCATGATGTTCACGGAAGTTTGAGAAGGTTAATATCGGAAGTAGGGTTAAGACAGAGAGGAGTGATAAAGTGATCAGTGTTTCGATCAATGTGTAGCCATTTTCGTTCATGAGGATCGTTCAAAAACAAGATCATCCAATTCTAACGTCTCTCCATTTGGGCAAGTTGCTGTATCGGCATACCCGGCTTCCACTAAATCTGAGACAGAAGTAGGTGCATTACCTTCTTCCATTTCGTAAACGGACACTTGGCCCAGAAGAAGTTTCTTTGTAGCATCGCAGCCTTTTTCACCTGCGACTTCGTTGTTTTTTGTCATATTGGGGATCGCAATTAACAGAAGTATCGAAATGATCATAAGTACAACAAGCATTTCGACGAGGGTAAACCCTTTTTGAGAACGTAGGTATCTTTTCAATGGAATCCGCTCCTTTAGATTAGAAGGGATTTGTGGCTACAAAGAGGAAAAGCTGAGGGAATGAAAAAAATTGATCTAGCCTCCTTTTTTAGGGAATAAGCTAATATTAGACATTAACCATCAACATTCCTGCCTAAGAAAAAAAATACAAAATATTTTTTTGGTTATTATCATGTCTTTTTCACTTAAAATAACTTAAACTTAATGTAAGCGCATTCATAAATAAAGGAGGAATGGAATTATGATTACATTTTTATGTGGCATTATTCTTTTAATTATTGGTTATTTTACGTATGGAAAGGTGGTTGAACGCATTTTTGGTGTGAAAGAAGAAAGACCAACACCAGCTTATGTAAATGCAGATAGCGTTGATTATGTACCAATGAGTACACCTAAAAATTCGCTCATTCAGCTTTTAAATATCGCCGGTACAGGACCTATTTTCGGTCCAATAATGGGCGCACTTTATGGTCCAGTTGCATTCATTTGGATTGTAGTAGGTTGTATCTTTGCAGGTGCTGTTCATGATTACTTAACAGGTATGATCTCCATTCGAAACAAAGGTGCACACTTGCCTGAATTAGCTAGTAAGTTTTTAGGTAAAGCAATGAAACATGTTGTCAATGCTTTTGCTATTTTATTATTATTATTAGTTGGTACAGTTTTTGTTTCAACTCCAAGCTAGTTTGCTTCATCTCTTAATGAATGGTCGAATTGCTCTAGGTATACTAATTGCCGTCATATTCATCTATTACATCCTTGCAACCTTGTTACCTGTTGATAAAATCATTGGTCGAGTATATCCATACTTTGGCGCACTACTGGTTGTAAGTACGCTAGGAATTGGCATCGGCATGATTGTAACAGGAGCACCTATTCCAAATATATCTTTAACAAATTTCCACCCAGAGAATTTACCAATTATGCCACTTATTTTCTTTACGATTACATGTGGTGCACTATCTGGGTTTCACGCAACTCAAACACCTATCATCTCTAGGACAACAAAAAATGAAAAACAGGGTCGTAAGATCTTTTACGGCATGATGATTGCAGAAGGCATTATCGCAATGATATGGGCTGCTGCAGCTATGAGTTTGGTAAATGGTTACGGTGGATTAAATGAGATGCTTGCAGCAGGAGGTCCAGGGGCCATTGTGACCGAAGTCTCAACGGTTATGCTTGGCGCAATTGGCGGCACAATTGCTGTTCTTGGTGTGGTTGTTCTTCCTATTACTTCTGGCGATACGGCATTTAGAAGCGCCCGGATGATCATCGCTGAATACTTCAATATTTCTCAGAAAAAAATATCCAAGCGATTTTTAATTGCTTTCCCTCTATTTGCGATCTCTGTTATGTTAACACAAATAGACTTTAATATATTGTGGAGGTATTTCAGTTGGGCTAATCAAGCGACAGCGGTCATAGCACTCTTTGTCGGGGCAATGTATTTATATATCGCTAAGAAAAATTACTGGATTTCATTAATCCCTGGAAGTTTTATGCTTGTTATGGTTATCACCTATATTCTAAATGCTCAGATAGGATTTAGAATGCCTATGACAGCATCTTGGATTGGTGGATTAATTGGAGCAATTCTTCTAATTGCACTCTTTTTCAAAGCGGGTAATAAAGCTAGAGCTCGTAACATTCCGCTTGAAATAGATGTTTCTTACTGGAAAAAAGATTCTGCGTAAAAAGTTGTTATTTATAAGATGACAGATTAAGTAATAAAAGGCGGAGTGATTTCCATTCCGTCTTTTTTGTGCGCTTCAACAGATAATAAAAAAACATGACCTTATCTACTGATAAAATCATGTCTCTGTGTTGTGATGCGGGTGAAGGGACTTGAACCCCCACGTCATAAGACACTAGATCCTAAATCTAGCGCGTCTGCCAATTCCGCCACACCCGCATATTAAATTATTCAAAATGGCGGAGAAGGAGGGATTTGAACCCTCGCGCCGCTTACACGACCTACACCCTTAGCAGGGGCGCCCCTTCAGCCACTTGGGTACTTCTCCAAGAATCAAAAAGCATAGCTCTTATCTTTTTGAAGAGTATGATGGGCCTGAGTGGACTCGAACCACCGACCTCACGCTTATCAGGCGTGCGCTCTAACCAGCTGAGCTACAGGCCCATACTCTATAAAGCGGGTGATGAGAATCGAACTCACATCATCAGCTTGGAAGGCTGAGGTTTTACCACTAAACTACACCCGCATATGAACTTCTTTGTTACGATATTTTGCTCTTTTGAGAAAGAAAAGCAAAAGCGGAAGACGAGATTCGAACTCGCGACCCCCACCTTGGCAAGGTGATGTTCTACCACTGAACTACTTCCGCAAAATGGCTGGGCTACCTGGGATCGAACCAGGGGAATGACGGAATCAAAATCCGTTGCCTTACCGCTTGGCTATAGCCCAACAATAAAAAAAGGTAATTGCGGGGGGAGGATTTGAACCTCCGACCTTCGGGTTATGAGCCCGACGAGCTACCAGACTGCTCCACCCCGCGTCGTTATAAAGTTAAATAAAAATGGAGGAGGAAGAGGGATTCGAACCCCCGCGCGGTTTGACCCGCCTGTCGGTTTTCAAGACCGATCCCTTCAGCCAGACTTGGGTATTCCTCCGAGTAAAAAAGTATTAAGTGGAGCCTAGCGGGATCGAACCGCTGACCTCCTGCGTGCAAGGCAGGCGCTCTCCAAGCTGAGCTAAGGCCCCTCGAGTTGTTACTGTGTTGCTATGTATCTTGCCGTCTTCCGAATAACTATCGGCGACGTTTAATAATATAACATAGGTTCTTAAAATTAAGCAAGCCTTTTTCGAAAAAAAGTTTTTGAAGGAGAAAAAATCTTTTTTCCTCCTCCTTATATTACCTTAAAGCCCCTATCATTTCAAACATCGGAAGCATGACGGATAAAAAAACAACGAAGATAAACCCACCCATGCCAATAAAAAATACAGGCTGCAAAAGTGCCAAACATTTTTTTAAGGATTCCTCTAAATCTGCAAATAAAATCTGACTGTAATTTTGCAAATCTGAAGCCATATACCCCGTACGATTGCCATTCTCTACAACAAAGGATAAATCTTTAGAAAAATAAGCACGGTTTAAAAGCATCTGATCAAGCGATTCCCCTTGTTGCAACTCAGCTTTCATTAAAACTGCTTCATGCTGAAAAAAGGGAAGATGAGTTTGCTGCTCAAATACTGACAAGGCGTTTTGTATCGACATACCTCCCTCAAGCAATCTACCTAACTGCAGCGAAAAATAATACGTAAGAATGCGGCGAGTAAAACCGGAGAGAATCCTATTTTTTAGTAACTTATTTATTTTCACATGCGCTGAAAGAGGTTTTATTTTTGTTCGATAGTAGATATATAAACCAATTATGATCACCAACAAAACGAGGACTAACAAAGGAAGGTTTTCTAAAAAACCGAAGAAAAACGCTGTTAATACTGGAGGATTACTATCCATTGACACAAATAGCTTTTGAAAATGCGGCACGATAAATTGTTGCACGATAACTAAGACCATGATTCCTGCCAAGCCTAATACGAGCGGATACCTTAATAGCTTATGAATTTGAACTTTTGTCTTTTCTCTGCCCTCAAACACAATACCTGCTTGGATTAATCCCTCAGCTACTTCTCCTTGCTCCTCATAAAAATAAATGAATGACAGAATATCTGCGGGTAGCTCTAAATGCAAAAAGGCTTCATGAATGCGCACTCCGTTTTGTAAATCTAATTGCACATTTTTTAATTGCTCTTGAGCTTGTTCATTTACATGCAGTGCGATAAATGAAAGAGCCGCCTCCATGGAATATCCCTGTTTAAGTAATTGACCAATTCGAATCAATCGTTTCGCTAGCTCTAGTTTATTCGTTTTTTTACGGAATAAGATCAGGTCCACTCCTCCATTCTTTTGACCATTGTCTCTGAAATAAAACCAAGAGCCCACGCTTTTTTAGCCGATCGTGTTAATTGGTAATAGACTGGGCGTGTACTAGTCAAAATAGCCGAAGTTAATAGAGGACCTTCTAGATATTCATAAATAGCGCTTTGTTGGTCCAAATACGTTTTTACCAATCGTTGCGCCACTATCATTTTACACACCTCGGCAAATTCCACTTTTGAAAGCCCATATTCTTGAAAACGCAAGATCGCTTGAAATGCATCTGTAGTATGGATGCTTGCTAGAACTAAGTGCCCTGTTAATGCAGCTCGAATCGCCAATGCTGCAGTTTGTTTATCTCGAATTTCACCAACAAGGATCACATCTGGATCATGTCGTAAGATTGCACGAAGACCGGTTTCAAACGTAAGTCCTGCTCGGTGGTTCACTTCTAATTGCACAATAGATTCTAATGAGCGCTCAACTGGATCCTCAATAGTAATAAGTGACCTCGTTTGCTCTTGGATAATTTCTTCTGCCATTGCGTATAAGGTGGTTGTTTTACCTGAGCTTGTAGGACCACAAACTAAAATAAGCCCGTTACGAAGCTGTGTTACTTCTTGTAGTTTAGTGGATTGAGTTTGAATAAGGGGTAAGTCTTGTAGAGTTTGGAGTTTTTTTTGAGGTAATAAGCGAATTGCTAAACTTTCCATGTTAAGCGTTGGTAACGTAGATAGCCTGAGAGAATATAGACCTTCCTGAGATTGGATGGTCATTGCCATACTTTGTGGTTTACGACGTTCGCCAATATCCATTCCAGACATGTACTTAAAGTGACTTATCATTCGCTCGGCCAAATGGTGAGTCATACGTCTCTGTTCTTCCATCTCACCATGAATTCGATAATAGACAAAACAGTAGTCTTTTTGAGGAATAAAATGAATGTCTGTACCTTGCTTGTTGATCGCATCTTCTATTAAACGTGAACTTTCTTTGTCAATCTCGTACAATCATTCACCTTCCTTCTGTTTGTGCATTAACGAGTAAGATTCGACGTTTTTCTGTCTTTCCCTGCACATGCATAAAAAAAATTCACAGCACATACTTAATTTAGTGATCATTGGGCTATAGCCAAGTGGTAAGGCAGCGGACTTTGACTTCGTTAGCGTTGGTTCGAATCCACTAGCCCAGTAACAAATAGACGAGCGCTCAATCCTATGAGTGCTCGTCTATTTTGATTTTCTCGTTTTAGGAATGGTTTTTGATGGCTGTTTTCGAATCCATTTTAAAAACCGTCGCACCGCTTCGTCCTCTTGTAGTTGCTTAATACTTGAAAGTCTAATGGCAAGCTCTGAATTACTATATAAAGCATGGATTTGCTTATGACACGGCATACATAACATCGCTGTATCAAGATGCGCGCCACCCTTTTGCCTAGGTGTTAAATGATGAACCGTTCTCTCAACATCCTCACGTAAACAAAGCTCACACCTACCCTCGTTCATTTTTGCCATCACGGTCTCCTTTCAACAAAAGATTTTGTTTACTGTCTAAATAACTTCCCTTTTTCACTATAAATTTGCTACGATTAATAGTATCTTTTTTAGAGATCGATTGATTGTCGCAAAGGATGTTTTGATATGCAAACAGCGTTTTATCAACATAAATTAACGAATCTTATGACCACTGACCGCAGTGAGTGGCAGCGTATTTATCAAGCCTGCAAGCGTGGAGAAGTCACCTGTGCGCACTGTCAGGAGCCTGTACGTATGCATATGAGTATAAATAAGGCGCCTTACTTTGACCACCCAAAGTCCTTATTTGATTGTGCCAAACAAGTTCAGAAACTTGAGCAGACACGCGTTAATAAAGATCAACCCAAAACCGAAGCGGTTGGTACAAATGTGGGTGGATTTATTTTACCCAAAGGGCGCTCCATTGAGTCCACGTCCTCAACAGAACCTGTATTATCCTGGAAGGACCCTGAACATATACGTGCCTTTCCCGATTTCACGAAGTCTGCGCCTCCTAGTAAAGATCATTCAGATTCATACAGGATCGTACTTGAACAATCTGGTGTCATCCTCGATTCCGCTCAGTGGCAGGCTGTTATTAAAACGGAAGGTCCACTTCAACTAGTTGCAGGAGCTGGCAGTGGGAAAACACGTGTATTAACAAGTCGTGCGGCCTACATGCTTAATCATGTGGGTATTCCTCCCGAGCAAATGATCCTTGTGACCTTTACAGCAAAAGCTGCACGTGAGATGAAAGAACGAATGCAGATCTATCCAGGTATTAATAAACCAACCTTACGAAAATTAATGATTGGAACGTTCCATAGTATTTTTTACAAAATGTTAATTCATCATGAGCCTGAAAAATGGGATAGTCGTTACCTACTTAAGGAGTGGCAGCGATCTCAGATCATAAAAGAAGCAGGTCGCGAAATGGGTTTGGAAGAGAAAGAATTTGCATTTGATCAAGCTCTGACACAAATTAGCTTGTGGAAAAACCACTTAGTGAGTCCCGAGCAAGTAAAACCTGCTGATGTTTGGGAAGAGCGTTGTTCCTATTTATACAGCCGTTATGAAGAAACAAGGAAAAATCGTTCTGCATTTGACTTTGATGACATGTTAACAGGCTGCTATGACTTGTTAGTACATAACGACACGTTACTTAAACGATATCAAACTCGTTTTTCATATGTCTCAGTTGATGAATTTCAAGATATAAATAAAATTCAATTTAAACTCATTCAGCTTTTGTGTGAACCTCAGCGTAATCTATGTGTGGTTGGAGATGATGACCAATCGATTTATGCGTTCCGTGGAAGTGATCCTGAGTATCTACGTTCCTTCAGCTCCTTATATCCAGAAGGACAAACAATTATTTTAGACCAGAACTATCGATCTACTCATCCTATTGTTTCCCTTGCGAATAATGTCGTTACCAGTAACAAGAAGCGGATGAGTAAGCAGCTGGAGGCTCAGACTACTTCAGATACAGTTCCGTTCCTCTTTTTCCCATATGATGAAGAAGAGGAAGCTACAATGATTGTTACGGATATTAAAGAACGAATCGAACAAGGGGCTAGCCCCTCAGAATTCGCCATTTTGTATCGAACAAATGTCCACTCGATGGCTTTGTTTGAGCGTCTAATCCAATCAAGCATTCCATTTGTCGTAGAACAAGATGGTGAGTCCTTTTACAAGAGAAAAGTAGTCAAGAAGGCTTTAGCTTACCTACGAATTTCTCAGCACCCTGACGACACTGACGCGATGTCTGATCTTATTGGTGCGTTATTTTTAAAACAAGAAAGACTAACGGAAATCAAACGACTTAGTATTATGCAAGATTGCTCATTGCTTGATGCGCTTAAACACCTTGATGGACTTAAACCATTCCAAGCTAAAAAAGATGGAGGACCTGCAAGCTCAATGTTTGGATATTAGCAAAGCTACTCCTGAGGCAGCATTAACTCTTATTGAAAAAGAGCTTGGCTTTAAAGACTACCTGAAGAAACAAGGAAACGAAGGAAATAAAATGGACAAAGGTAGCGATGATCTCGCCAGACTTAAGGTATCGGCACGACAACATAACACCATTCACTCTTTTCTACAGCATGTGGATCATATGATTGCTAAACAAGAGGAACAACGCCAGCAGCCGGCAAGTTCAGATGCCGTTCAACTGATGACGATCCATCGCTCCAAAGGACTTGAATTCAATACCGTCTATATTTTAGGAGCTGTTGAAGGCTCGATGCCACATGATTATGCACTTGAAGCCTGGCGCGATGGTGACGATCAACCGCTTGAAGAGGAACGACGACTCATGTATGTAGCTATGACCCGTGCTGAAGAACATCTCGCTGTTTCTGTACCAATGATGTATAGAGGTAAACGAGCTCAACGATCACGTTTCGTTCGTGAAATGAGCAGACGGACTGCCCCACTAAACCGAACAGAGGTGAAAAACAGATGAATCAATTGGCCTTACCACTAACGGAGGAATGGGTGCAGATTCAATTGGCTGGTGATACCACAGGACACGATTGGTACCATATTAAACGAGTCACAACATTAGCTCAGCATCTCTCTTTGGATACAGATGCAAATTCGACTGTTGTTATTCTCGCTAGTCTCCTACATGATCTAGCGGATGATAAAGTGGTCGCAAACGAGGCATCTGGACTTGTTTCTATTACTAATTGGCTAAATAAACTTGACGTTACAGCATCTGATATCGATCATATCTTGCTCATTATCACTACCATGTCTTTTAAAGCAGGCACCGGAAAGCCTATGCAGACCTTAGAAGGACAAATTGTACAAGATGCGGATCGGCTTGGATGCCCTAGGTGCGATAGGCATTGCAAGAACGTTTACTTACTCAGGTCATAAACAACAGTCCATGTATGATCCAGAGCTCTCTATCCGTGAAAATATGAGCGTTGAGGAATACCGTCATGGCAAATCAAGTGCCATTCACCATTTTTACGAAAAACTGCTTAAGCTACCGGATCAAATGAATACGGTACAAGGCAGAAAATTAGCAGATGAACGAGCTACATATATGAAAACCTTTCTTGAGCAATTTTATTCTGAATGGTCTTTTGAAGGTTAAAAAAGAGCCGGAACCCTTTGTAAAAAGGAATTCCGGCTCTTTTTGATTAGTTATTTCCAAGCTTCCAGGTCATCGCAATATTTCGCGATAGTTCTTCAAGGTAAACTAAACCATTTGTCATGGCGTCCTCAAGTGGTATCGCTCCTGGTACAAGTGAATATGCAGCATCTATCCCATGTTTGTAGATCACTTGATGTTCTTTACCAAGCTGTCCTGCAACCGCAATAGTTGGTACTCCAAGCCTTCTTCGCTGCTTTAGCTACACCAATTGGCGTTTTACCGAAAATCGATTGATGATCAAGTCTTCCCTCTCCTGTTATCACAAGATCGGCTCCCGTTACTTTCGCTTCGAAATTTGTCAGCTCAAGTACCAATGTTATACCTGAAGCTAATCTCGGATTAAGGAAGGCTAATAATCCCGCACCTAGCCCTCCAGCTGCTCCTGCACCAGGTGTATCTCGAATCTCAATTCCAAGCTGTCTCTCCACAACTGCTGCATAATGTGTAAGACCACTTTCTAGTTTCTCTCTAATTTCAAGAGTTGTTGCTCCTTTTTGTGGTCCATAAATAGCAGTCGCTCCATTTTCACCAAGCAATGGATTGTCAACATCAGTTGCCACTTCAATGGATACTCCTGCTAGAAGCGGGTTCAATCCATCAGTTTGAATAGTAGTTAACGTATGTAAAGACCCTCCCCCGAAGGATATCTCCTGATTAGCAGAATCAAGTAGTTTTACACCTAAGGCTTGTGCCATACCTGCACCACCGTCGTTAGTAGAGCTTCCTCCTAATCCAAGAATAATCCTTTTTGCTCCCTCTTGAAGGGCATTTGCGATTAACTCGCCTGTTCCATATGTAGTGGTGATAAGTGGATTACGCTGATCTAATGGCACGTGATGAAGACCTGATGCTGAAGCCATTTCAATGACAGCAACGCCATCTTCCTTTGACAATGCATAGACAGCCTCCACCTGATTTCCAAGTGGGCCAGTTACCGTTACATGTTTCAGCTTTCCTTGCAGTGCATCAGCTAATGATTCAACAGTGCCTTCTCCACCATCCGCCATGGGGATTTTGAGATACTCAGCATCCGGGAAAATCTGCTTAAATCCATTTTCAATTGCTGTTGCAGCCTCCATAGCTGAAAAACTTTCTTTAAATGAATCTGGAGCAATGACAATTTTTCTCATGATAAACATCCTCTCGAATACTACTAAGTCTGACTTAATAACATTAACAAATGATCTAAATCACTCTGCAAATGCCTAAACATCGCATCAGCTGCTTTTTGTTTATCCTGTGCCTTTATGTACTTAAATACTTCTTGATGCTGTTCTAAAATTACTTTAGCTCGATTTAACCCAGTCAAATTATACACTCTAAATAAATAGATTAGAGAGTGAAGATCATCGATTTGTTTTTGCAGACGAGAATTCTCACAATATGTAACTAGCTTTAAATGAAATGTTTCATTTAAATTAATTAAATCCTCTGCCGTGTTTTCCTTTTGAATCGCAACAGCGGTTTCCTGAAGTAATTGTTCTAGCTCACCTATCTGTTGATCATTTGCACGTTCTGTTGTTAAAGCGACGGCAAACGGTTCAAGTGCCTGTCTGCATTGATAGATTTCTCTAACATCTTTATGAGTGGGTTGGTAGACCCGGACCTTGGATTTATCATCAACAATTAACAAACCCTCACGCTCTAGTACACGTATTGCTTCTCTAACTGGACTTTTACTTACATTAAACGACTTAGCCAGCTGTGTTTCATTAATCCGGTCACCTGGTTTGAATTCACCTGAGAAAATCATCTGCTTAATTGAATGATAAAATTGTTCATAATAAGGAATTGGTTTCTGTATAGAATGGTCTGGCAACTGTATCAATTCCCTCCTAAAATAAAATGTAAGATAACGCTTTCTTGAAAATTGCTAGGATATCATGTACTCTATAATTGCACCAAATGTTTACCATTCAATCATACCTAAACAAAGAAACATGTACAAGAATCTGACCAAATGATTTACTATTAAGTTAAACAGTCGACTGTCGACTAATATTTAAAAGGAGTGAATGAGCATGAAAAATTTAAAAATAGCCTCTATTCCTGGGGATGGCGTTGGACGTGAGGTAGTACCTGCTGGCGAGCAAATCCTACATACAATCGCCGATCTCCATGGTGGTTTAGCATTTGAATTTACCCAGTTCCCTTGGAGCTGCAACTATTATCTTGAGCATGGTTCAATGATGCCAGAAGATGGACTCGATCAGCTTAAACCATTTGATGCAATCTTTTTAGGGGCAGTTGGTGACCTTAATCTTGTTCCTGATCACGTCTCATTGTGGGGGCTTTTAATAAAAATCCGAAGAGAATTTGAACAATCGATTAATATGCGTCCGGCAAAACGATTAAAAGGGGTAACCTCTCCTTTAGCCAACCCCAAAGACTTTGATTTGTTAGTTGTCAGAGAGAATAGCGAGGGTGAATATAGCTCTATTGGTGGAAAAATTCATCAGGGTGAAGATGAAGTAGCGATTCAAAACGCTGTTTTCTCTCGTAAAGCGACCGAACGTGCCATGCGCTTTGCATTTGAATTAGCAGGGAAACGCCGCCAACACGTCACAAGCGCAACTAAATCAAATGGCATTGTGTACTCCATGCCATTCTGGGATGATGTTTTTAAAGAGGTTTCAAAGGATTATCCTTCCATCCAAACAGACTCCAGCATATTGATGCGCTAGCTGCTTTTTTTGTTACACAACCAGAACGGTTTGATGTGATTGTAGCCAGTAACTTATTTGGTGACATTTTAACAGATGTTGGCGCTGCTATTATGGGAAGCATCGGTATAGCTCAAGCTGCAAATATTAATGTAAATGGTAAGTACCCTTCCATGTTTGAGCCCGTGCATGGTTCAGCCCCAGATATCGTTGGTAAGGGACTAGCCAACCCAATTGGTCAGATTTGGACTGCGAAAATGATGCTTGATCATTTTGGGGAGGTAGAGCTTGGAGCTAAATTATTAGATGTAATTGAGGAAACGACAACTGCCGGAATGATGACTCCAGATATAGGTGGTCATCATTCAACTATAGAGGTCACAAATGAGATTGTTCGTCGATTAAAGTCTCTAACATAACAAAAAGCCATTCGCTTATTTGAGGCGAATGGCTTTTTTATTTATTTATCTGATTCTCTCTCTTCTACCCACGTATCTGCTCCCTTTAGACCAGGAATATTCTTTTGATAGAATACAGGGTCTTTACCTGCTTTTCGTTGTTGTTGATAATCTTTTATAGCAGCAAAGGCCACTTTACTAATGAGAAGTATAACAACTAAGTTGACGGCCGCAGTTACAGCCATAAAGACATCCGCTAGACCCCATGCTAAACCAATCTCAATATACGATCCTACAATGATCATTACAACCACTGCTAATCGATAAACTTGAAGCCAAACAGTTCCATTTTTAATGAATTGGATATTAGATTCTCCATAATAGTAATTACCAATTAATGAACTGAAAGCAAAAAAGAATATTGCTATAGCTACAAATCCAACAGCCCAGCTACCTAAATGCTCACTTAATGAAGCTTGTGTTAAAGCAACCCCATTTTCAGCCCCATTTTTATAGACGTCTGATAAAAGAATAGCAAATGCTGTTGCCGAACAGATAATGATAGTATCAAAGAAAACACCTAAAGATTGGACTAATCCTTGTTTTACTGGATGACTAACATGTGCCGCTGCTGCTGCATGAGGTACACTACCCATACCTGCTTCATTGGAAAATAACCCACGACGAGCACCTTCAACTAACGCACCTATCAATATACCTACACCTGCTTCTCTAAAGCCAAAAGCTTCTGTTACAATTAATCCTAATACTGAAGGAACCAATGTAAAATTTGTAAATACAACAAACCCAACAACCGCAACGTAGAAAATCGCCATAACAGGAACAATAATCGACGTAATTTTAGAAATACGTTGTACTCCGCCAAAAATAATAACACCTGTTAATATAGCCACAATTACGCCAACAATTAGTGGATTAAATTCAAAAGCTTCACCCAGTGCATTTGCAAGAGTATTCGCTTGAAGTGAGTTAAAGATAAGACCAAATGTAATCGAAATCAGTACTGCAAATAATACCGCAAGCCACTTTTTACCTAGCGCTGTTTGAATATAATAAGCTGGTCCTCCCCTAAAGTTATCTCCATCCTTCACCTTATAAATTTGTGCAAGCAAACTTTCAATTAATCCAGTTGCCATTCCTATAATAGCGACAACCCACATCCAAAAAACTGCACCTGGTCCACCGCCTGCAATTGCCATTGCAACTCCTGCTATATTTGCTGCCCCAACTCTTGAAGCCGCACTAATAGAGAAAGCTTGGAATGCAGAAACCCCCTTCTCAGTCTCTGACTTTTCTGTTATAACCCTAAACATCTCAGGGAACATCCTAATTTGGATGAAATTTGTTTTGACAGTAAAATACAACCCTACTCCAACTAACAAAATAATTAATATGTACGTATAAACGAAGCCATTTAATGTATCAATCCAATCAATTATCAAATCCATCTTTCTTCCTCCTTCTACGATGAATTTTCATCATACACCTATACTCTTATTCTAAGCAATTGATGTAAAAAATAACCACAAAAAAGAGAACGCTTTTATTCGCTCTCTTTGTGTTTTAAATCGCTAATTAACCTATCTATATTACTACTCTAGACCTAATTCTGATTCCAGAAGCTTTTTATTTGCTAATATGGTTGTGTCTTTTGGACGATATTGCCTGGCAAGTTCATTTTTTTCGTATGATTTTTGTTTATCACCTGTGCGATAGTAGCAAACACAAAGCTGAAGATTAGGATACCATGTGGAATAGGCCGGATAACTGAAACTCCATTGATTTGGGTCTGGCTTTAAATCTGCTGAGAGTTCATACCAGAAGATTGCATCCAAATAAAATTCTCTCGTTTGATAGTTATAACCGATTCTAGAGCATGCTTCTGGTCTAGGCGAACGCGTGTAATAAAAAGACTGAAATAGCGCCTTTAATTCTTCTTCCGGTTTTTGAAGAGCGCGATAACAATCCGCTTTTCCAATACACGCATGGAATGTATCTTCAATCCACCCGTCACCTTTTTCTATGTGCAAATTATATTGTTCAATTGACTTTTCATATTTCCCTTTTTCTCTTAGTTCATTTCCATAATAGAAATAGTCCCTAGCTGTAAATTCTTCTCCATCTTCTTCTTTTTGTTGAAAGATGGAGTAAATGACCCCTATATTACTACTAACTTTTTCAGGCGTGTATTCTTTTTTATGTGTAATGGAAATATCAGAATTAATGATGGTCCCAAATACATTAAGGTATTCATGGGCATCGCCACCCCACAAAAAATTCTTTGATCTTTTGACAAGTCGATTCCTTCTATATCTAAGCGCTACATTTCCATCCTCATCAACACCATTATCATAATACATCGAGACAGAATCAACGGATGGATCAAGAGTTTCTTTTAACTTAAGTAGCTTCTCTTGATCTTCTTCGAGAAGCACATCATCAGCATCCAAATAGAGAATATATTCTTTTGTTGCATGTTTAAAGGCTTCATTTCTTGCTGCAGCATAGCTGTTCGTCCATTTATAGAAAAAAACACGATCCGTATACGTACGAGCCAAATCTTCTGTCCCATCCGTTGAACCTGTATCTAAAATATTTATTTCATCTACAATATGCTTAACTGTATCAAGACAACGACCTAATAGCTTTTCTTCATTTTTAACAATCATACATAAACTAATCGTAATCAAATTCACTCACTCCATTCTAAAATCTCACCTTCTATCTGTATACTATGAAAGTGAAGGCTCTTCGTGAGAAAAAAACAGCCTCTCTAGAAAGAGAAGCTGTTTTCCGAATCATTACGATAAACGAACAATATTTAAATTGGCACCTACCCCTGGCTGCAATGTTGCCGCTCCAAGAAGTCCATATAGTTGTACACTCAAAGTAGCTCCTGCTGGTATATCGATAATAAATTGAGTTGTATATAAATTTGTAGTTAAACCTGGTGCAACAACAGATCGATCAATTTGCACTCCATTTAAAAGAGCCCGTGAGCTGAGTAGTAATGCAACTGTCGTTCTAATTGTATAACTTACTTGGTATCTACCTGCTTGAGTTACTGTAAAAATTGTACCTGCTCCATTAGAAGTAATACCAGATAGAAGTTGAAGACTTGGTAGTGGGACAAGGGTACCCACTAAAATGACCGCAATAACTGCCCCTGCGTTATTCCCTGCATAACCTAAAGTCGCTGTAATGTTAGGTCCAGTTGGTCCGGTATCTCCTGTTGGTCCTGTTGGTCCTGTGGCTCCCGTTACTCCTGTCGGTCCTGTGGCTCCTGTCGCTCCCGTGGTTCCGGTTGGCCCTGTTGGCCCGGTTACTCCCGTTGCCCCGGTGACTCCGGTTGGGCCTGTTGGCCCCGTTGCTCCCGTTGCTCCTGTTGCCCCTGTTACTCCCGTTGGCCCTGTTGCTCCGGTTGGTCCTGTCACTCCGGTTGCCCCCGTGGCTCCGGTGGCTCCTGTTGCTCCTGTCGGACCTGTTACTCCGGTTGCTCCCGTTGGCCCTGTTGCTCCGGTGGCTCCCGTTGCTCCTGTCGCTCCGGTTGCCCCTGTTGCTCCGGTGGCTCCCGTTGCTCCTGTTGCTCCGGTGGCTCCGGTTACTCCCGTTGGTCCGGTGGCTCCGGTTACTCCCGTTGCTCCCGTCGCTCCGGTCGCTCCTGTTGCCCCTGTTGCTCCCGTTACCCCTGTTGCTCCTGTCGCTCCGGTTGCTCCTGTTGCCCCTGTTGCTCCCGTTGGCCCTGTCGCTCCGGTGGCTCCCGTTGGCCCTGTTGCTCCCGTTGCTCCCGTTGGCCCTGTCGCTCCGGTTGCTCCCGTTACCCCTGTTGACCCTGTTGCTCCTGTTGCTCCCGTTGCTCCGGTTGGCCCTGTGGCTCCGGTTACTCCCGTGGCTCCTGTTGCTCCGGTTGCTCCCGTTGGCCCTGTTGGTCCTGTCGCTCCTGTTGGTCCTGTTACTCCGGTGGCTCCTGTGGGCCCTGTTGCTCCGGTTGGACCTGTTGGTCCGGTCGCTCCTGTTGGTCCTGTTACTCCGGTGGCTCCCGTTGGCCCTGTTGCTCCCGTTTCTCCTGTTGCTCCGGTGGCTCCCGTTGCTCCGGTCGCTCCGGTTGGCCCTGTCGCTCCGGTGGCTCCTGTTACTCCTGTTGCTCCTGTCGCCCCTGTTACTCCGGTCGCTCCCGTTGGACCTGTTGCTCCTGTTGGCCCTGTTGCTCCGGTGGCTCCTGTGGCTCCTGTGGGCCCTGTCGCTCCGGTGGCTCCGGTTACTCCGGTGGCTCCTGTTACTCCTGTTACTCCTGTTGGCCCTGTTACTCCGGTTGCTCCCGTTGGCCCTGTTGCTCCTGTTACTCCCGTTGCTCCTGTCGCCCCTGTTGCTCCCGTCGCTCCTGTTGCCCCTGTTGCTCCCGTCGCTCCGGTTGCTCCTGTTGCCCCTGTTGCTCCGGTGGCTCCCGTTGGCCCTGTTGCTCCGGTGGCTCCTGTTACTCCGGTTGCTCCGGTTGCTCCGGTTGCCCCTGTTGCTCCCGTTGCTCCGGTGGCTCCCGTTGGCCCTGTTGCTCCCGTTGCTCCGGTTGGCCCTGTCGCTCCCGTTGCCCCTGTTGGCCCTGTTGCTCCCGTTACTCCTGTTGCCCCTGTTGCCCCTGTTACTCCCGTTGCTCCTGTCGGCCCTGTCGCTCCTGTTACTCCCGTTGCTCCGGTTGCTCCTGTTGGACCCGTTGCTCCTGTTGGTCCTGTCGCTCCTGTTGGCCCTGTTACTCCCGTTGCTCCTGTCGGCCCTGTCGCTCCTGTTACTCCCGTTGCTCCGGTGGCTCCTGTTGCTCCCGTTGCTCCTGTTACTCCCGTTGGCCCTGTTACTCCCGTTGGCCCTGTTGCTCCCGTTGCTCCTGTTGGTCCGGTCGCTCCTGTAGCTCCTGTTGCCCCGGTTGCTCCTGTTGGACCCGTTGCTCCTGTTACTCCCGTTGGCCCTGTTGCTCCTGTTACTCCCGTTGCTCCGGTGGCTCCTGTTGCTCCCGTTGCTCCTGTTACTCCCGTTGGCCCTGTTACTCCCGTTGGCCCTGTTGCTCCCGTTGCTCCGGTTGGTCCGGTCGCTCCTGTAGCTCCTGTTGCCCCGGTTGCTCCGGTTGGTCCTGTCGCTCCGGTTGGTCCTGTTGGACCCGTTGCTCCGGTGGCTCCCGTTGCTCCTGTTGGCCCTGTTGGACCCGTTGCTCCTGTTGGCCCTGTTGCTCCCGTTGCTCCCGTTACCCCTGTTGGCCCTGTTGCTCCGGTGGCTCCTGTTGCTCCCGTTGCTCCGGTTGGCCCTGTTGGACCCGTTGCTCCGGTTGGCCCTGTTGCTCCCGTTGCTCCCGTTACCCCTGTTGGCCCTGTTGCTCCCGTCGCTCCTGTTGGCCCCGTTGCTCCGGTTGCCCCTGTTGCTCCCGTTGCTCCGGTTGGCCCTGTCGCTCCCGTTGCCCCTGTTGGCCCTGTTGCTCCCGTTACTCCTGTTGCCCCTGTTGCCCCTGTTGCCCCTGTTACTCCCGTTGCTCCTGTCGGCCCTGTCGCTCCTGTTACTCCCGTTGCTCCGGTGGCTCCTGTTGGACCCGTTGCTCCTGTTGGTCCTGTCGCTCCTGTTGGCCCTGTTACTCCCGTTGCTCCTGTCGGCCCTGTCGCTCCTGTTACTCCCGTTGCTCCGGTGGCTCCTGTTGCTCCCGTTGCTCCTGTTACTCCCGTTGGCCCTGTTACTCCCGTTGGCCCTGTTGCTCCCGTTGCTCCTGTTGGTCCGGTCGCTCCTGTAGCTCCTGTTGCCCCGGTTGCTCCTGTTGGACCCGTTGCTCCTGTTACTCCCGTTGGCCCTGTTGCTCCTGTTACTCCCGTTGCTCCGGTGGCTCCTGTTGCTCCCGTTGCTCCTGTTACTCCCGTTGGCCCTGTTACTCCCGTTGGCCCTGTTGCTCCCGTTGCTCCGGTTGGTCCGGTCGCTCCTGTAGCTCCTGTTGCCCCGGTTGCTCCGGTTGGTCCTGTCGCTCCGGTTGGTCCTGTTGGACCCGTTGCTCCGGTGGCTCCCGTTGCTCCTGTTGGCCCTGTTGGACCCGTTGCTCCTGTTGGCCCTGTTGCTCCCGTTGCTCCCGTTACCCCTGTTGGCCCTGTTGCCCCGGTTGCTCCGGTTGGTCCTGTCGCTCCGGTTGGTCCTGTTGGACCCGTGGCTCCTGTTACTCCTGTTGCTCCTGTCGCCCCTGTCGCCCCTGTTGCTCCCGTCGCTCCTGTTGCTCCTGTTGCTCCTGTTGGCCCTGTCGCTCCGGTGGCTCCGGTTACTCCTGTTGCTCCCGTTGCTCCTGTCGCTCCTGTTGCCCCTGTTACTCCCGTTGCTCCTGTCGGCCCTGTCGCTCCTGTGGCTCCGGTGCCTCCTGTTGGCCCTGTTGCTCCTGTTGCTCCTGTCGCTCCGGTTGCCCCTGTTGCCCCTGTTGCTCCTGTTGCTCCGGTTGCTCCCGTTGCTCCTGTTGGCCCTGTTGGACCCGTTGCTCCTGTTGGCCCTGTTGCTCCCGTTGCTCCTGTCGGCCCTGTCGCTCCTGTGGCTCCGGTGGCTCCTGTTGCTCCCGTTGCTCCTGTTGGCCCTGTTGGACCCGTTGCTCCGGTTGGCCCTGTTGCTCCCGTTGCTCCCGTTACCCCTGTTGGCCCTGTTGCTCCTGTCGCCCCTGTTGCTCCTGTCGGACCTGTTACTCCGGTTGCTCCGGTTGGCCCCGTTGCTCCTGTCGCCCCTGTTACTCCCGTTGCTCCTGTTGCTCCCGTTGCTCCTGTTGCCCCGGTGGCTCCCGTTACTCCCGTCGCTCCTGTTGGCCCTGTTGCTCCCGTGACTCCCGTCGCTCCTGTTGGCCCGGTTACTCCCGTGACTCCCGTTGGTCCTGTTGGCCCTGGTGGACCAGTTGGAGTAGGAGGTCCATCTAATACTAGTAATCCCACATCATCTACTAACATGTCCGAGCCATCGACCTGTGGTAGAGAGTTAATCAGAACTAAAGCTTGTGTTGCGTTTAACGGAACTGTGAATGTAGTTTGACTTATTTCAAGCCAAGTGTTTGTTGAGACACTTGGTACATTTTGAGGAGGTATACTAATAATTAATCCATATTCAATAAAGTTAAAATTACTATCATAATAGTTAACTGATAAAGTCATTGGTGCAGCGATTTCATTATCAGCAACTTTGGCAAGTGAAGTATAGAACTGATACGTTTCTCCGGGAAAGATATCTACAATTTGATAGATAAAGGCGTTATTAAAAGTATCACTCAATAAAAGACTATAAAAACCTGAATGACTATACAAAGTTGTGATTTCTGCATTTAGAGGAATCCATGGGCTAAATGAGCCCGTTTCGAATCCACCATTTATAATTCTATTAATCATACCTACCCCCCTTTCGACCAATATAGTTTATACGTATTCGAAAATCGTTTTAGCGAATTACTGTTTACCTACTTCAAACAAATAAAAACACTTGTCCAATCTTAATTAATGCAAGTTGTAGTAATGCATTCATCATCTAAATAAAAAATTAAAACACACCCATACATCCCAAAAAATGCCTAAATCTAATGATTTAGGCATTCATAAGTTACTATATATTCCCTGTCTATTCCACTCTAATTACTGTAAGAGAAGCACCTACGCCAGCTTGTAAAGTTGCAACAGCTGCAACACCAAATAGCTGAAGTCCAATTGTAGTTCCCGCTGTTAGTGTAGTAATGACATCTGCTTCAAAACTACTTAATGTCAATACTGGAGAAATAATTGTACCTGGAACCGGTACTCCTCCAACTACAACTTGCGCTCCAGTCAGAAGACCGACAGTTAAATTAATACGATACGTTATATAATATCTACCAGTGGTTGGAACTGTGAATAATGTGGACGTTCCATTCGCTACAAAAGCATCTAGACTTTGAACGCCTGGCAGAGGTACTGGTGTTCCTCCTAATATTACAGCAAGAATTCCTCCAGCTGTATTTACAGCAGACATACTATTTGGAGTGACTGCAATACCAGTTGGGCCGGTTACTCCGGTTACTCCTGTTGCCCCAGTTGGACCAATGTCTCCTGTTGCTCCTGTTGGGCCGGTTGCTCCCGTTGCTCCTGTTGGACCAGTATCACCTGTTGCTCCTGTCGGGCCGGTTACTCCCGTTGCTCCTGTTGGACCAGTATCACCTGTTGCTCCTGTCGGGCCGGTTGCTCCCGTTGCTCCTGTTGGACCAGTATCACCTGTTGCTCCTGTCGGGCCGGTTGCTCCCGTTGCTCCTGTTGGACCAGTATCACCTGTTGCTCCTGTCGGGCCGGTTACTCCCGTTGCTCCTGTTGGACCAGTATCACCTGTTGCTCCTGTCGGGCCGGTTGCTCCCGTTGCTCCTGTTGGACCAGTATCACCTGTTGCTCCTGTCGGGCCGGTTGCTCCCGTTGCTCCTGTTGGACCAGTATCACCTGTTGCTCCTGTCGGGCCGGTTGCTCCCGTTGCCCCTGTCGGACCAATATCTCCTGTCGCTCCGGTCGGGCCGGTTACTCCTGTTGCCCCTGTTGGACCAATGTCCCCGGTTGCTCCTGTTACTCCAGCTCCTGTTCCAGCTTGGCCAGTTGCCCCCGTCGCCCCTGTTGGACCAATATCTCCTGTTGCTCCTGTCGGGCCGGTTGCTCCCGTTGCCCCTGTCGGACCAATATCTCCTGTCGCTCCGGTCGGGCCGGTTACTCCTGTTGCCCCTGTTGGACCAATGTCCCCGGTTGCTCCTGTTACTCCAGCTCCTGTTCCAGCTTGGCCAGTTGCCCCCGTCGCCCCTGTTGGACCAATATCTCCTGTTGCTCCTGTCGGGCCGGTTACTCCCGTTGCCCCAGTCGGACCAATATCTCCTGTCGCTCCGGTCGGGCCGGTTACTCCTGTTGCCCCTGTTGGACCAATGTCCCCGGTTGCTCCTGTTACTCCAGCTCCTGTTCCAGCTTGGGCCAGTTGCCCCCGTCGCCCCTGTTGGACCAATATCTCCTGTTGCTCCTGTTGGACCGGTTGCTCCCGTCGCCCCTGTTGGACCGGTTACTCCTGTCGGACCAGTCGGACCTGTTGGGCCAGGAGGACCACTTGGCACAAATGCAAAATCAGATGTTACCATTGCCACATCATCGACCACAATATCTGCAGCTCCTAAAGTAGTCACCACACTAATTGTTATTGTTGCAGATGCAGTTCCAATTGGAGCTGCTGCTGTCGTTTCATATACCGACAACCATGTTGATGCAGTAACCTCAGGTACTCCAGCTGTTAACACATCAACTGATAATCCAACTCCTAGAAGTACAGAGTTCACATCAAAATATTCCACCGTGATTGATACTGGAGGAGAGGGAAGAACACTTGTTTTAGCAAGAGACACAAGTACTTCAAAACTCTCTGCTTCGGTCACTGGTACACTTTGAGATAAACTTGAACCTGTCACTCCTGGAAGTTGAACTGCGTATAAACCGGTATGGCTGAAAGCTGTCGTTAAAAAGCCGTTTACCGTGCTCCACGGAGTTAAAACGCCTGTTTCAAATCCACTATTTATAATTCGGTTAATAACCATTTTTAACCCCCTTAGCTTCTTCTCCTTAAATTAGGAGCTTTTCTATTCTATGATTTCATTAAGAATAGGAAGCTTCGTTAGCCTATAAATGAATTAAATAGATATTTTCATTATTATTTTATAGCATTAATGATGAATAATTGGTTCCTCTTCTAATACCGTATCAAGATTTATCTCGCTTTTTTGAATTCTTGAAGAAGAGATACATTCCTTTAAATACATTGTGCTTGTATCCAGAATATCTCTTCTCCTTGCTCCGTCTGTAAACGCTCCTCTAGGTCCATACGACCGGATCCAATAATCAAAGCCTGTCAATAGAGATGATAAAAGCTCTTCTTGGTTGTTCTTCACAAAACTCATACTCTCAATATGAAGAGGTGCCGTCACTTGATATCCTTGTTCCAAAATCTTTATATGAGTCATACCTAAATGTTGAAAAAATGGCTGATTTAACATAGATAAAACAGATCGTTTCATAGCAAAGGGAGGAATTAACAATGAAGAATTTTGAATAGAGTGATTACCTGCTGTAACATTTAATAATTTATTTCCAATATGAATCAGTTCCGTTTGCTCAATAGCTTGAAGATAACTCGATTGATCGTTTAAACATACATCAATTTTTATCTCTTCAATTTCACGAAAAAACATTTTAATCGAATTTGGATCTAATGGGATATCAGCCGTGTGAAAAAAAAGACTATTTCCTTGAGCAATCTGACTTCCAAGATAAAAAACGTTACCTAATGAATACGTTTGATCAACGGATATACATGGAATCGCAAGCTCTTGGAAAATCTTACATGCACTCGTGTTCTCGTTATATAAAATTGGAATAAACTCTGCATTGAAAGATTGAAACTGTTCATACAGCTTGATGACATCTATTCCGTTAGGTATAAAAATAATGACACTTCGTTCTTTCGCTTGAGAAAGAGCTTGCCACTTTAAACGAAATGAATAAGATAACGGCTTAATAAAGGATTGATTTGGATAATGCAAAGTTGGACCATACGTATCGAATAAATAATCAAAAGCCTCTAACGAATCTCCATGCATACGCTGCATAGCTTCTCCCATGATTTCTCCAGGCTTTGGAATATGATTCGCACGCCTTTTATTTACAGCTAATACATCGATAGAATGAGGAATTGAGAATTGAAGCCCTTTATCGATTGCAATTGAATGAGCCAGAACCGGATTTGCCAAAGCTGTTTTGCCTATGGCTATTAGAGCTTTATGACTAAATGCATGTGGAATGGTTAAAACGTTCTCTGCACGTATTTCATTTTTCTTTTGAATCGCATTCAAAAAATAACGTGCTAATGAAATAGTATCTGCACTCTTTACCTTCGTAATCCAATCTATTGAATTGATACTAACATCTTTTCCGTTTTCTATGTCCTGAATAAAGGGTAAATAATCCTCTGCTTTTATCACAATATCGGCATCTGTAAATAAGTAAATATCAGCATTCGATTGAAGTGCGCCTAACGCTCGACCAAGATCATTGCCTAAAGGATACGAATAATGAATAACATGTGCTCCATGTTGTTTCGCAATTTGAGCAGTACGATCCTTCGCTCCATTCACAACTACGATGACTCGATCTGGTTTGAAACGATTTATTTCGGAAAGAACTCCAGATAAAGTGTCCGCTTCATTCATAGCTGGAATAATAACGTTTAATTTATATTTGGGATTTCTTATAATTTCTGATGTTGGTAATGTTACTGATGAACTCTTACCATGTAATCGATTTAAATAGGCCTCTTTATCGTGAATAACCCTAAATGAACTACTATTTCTCAACGATTCCTCCTCCTTCTGTATGAATGATCTGCATGTTCCAATTCATTTGGACATATACACTATTAAATAACTACTTAAAGAGGTGAACCTAATGGACAAAAAGCCAACTACTTTTCGGACGAAGTTAACACCTGTTCAACTACAACAACGGCTTATCTATACGCAATCTGAATTAAACAAATACAAGGCTCAAGTAGAAAGATACCAAAATGATTATTATTACAATATGATTGATGAACTGAAAGAGAAAGAAGAACAATGGATCCGAGAAAAAAATCAAATGGAAGAAATACTTGAAACAACAAATCAAACACTTAAAAATCTTAAAGTTGAAGTCAACAAACTCAGACAACAAGAAAAGGCAGATCAATCATCTGCCACAAAAATAGAACATGAACCCAATCAAGGTTTAAACCATAATTCGGAAAGTTCAACTTCAAAAGAGATAACCATTAACAAAGATCATACGTCAGAAACTCAAACCAAAAATCAAGATTGGTTCCTCCGCTCTGTAAAAAATAAAAAAGAGGACTAAATTTTTTGATATTTGTTTAGTATTTCATTAATCCCATCTACTAAACGAGTATCAGGTACGTATCTTAATAATTTCCTGGCTTTTTCAATATGTGGTACTCTTTTTTTCATATCTTCAAATCCAGATCCATACGCTTGCTCATAAGGGATGTATTTAATTTCTGATGAGGAGTTTGTAGCTGCTTTTATCGTTTCAGCCAATTCTCGAATCGTAATGGAATGATTAGACCCTATATTAATAATTTCCTGGTTCGTTTCTCTTTTTAATACCAAGGCTGTTGCTCTTGCTGTATCTTTTACAAAAGTGAAGCAACGGCTTTGGTTACCATCTCCAAATACTGGAATCGATCTATTTTCCATAGCCGCTTTGACAAAAATCGGGACAACTCCTCCGTATATGGTATCTGTGGCTCTTGGACCGTATGCATTAAAATATCGTAGGATTGTTACTGGCAAGCCTTCTTTTCCATAAGCGAGACAAAGATGTTCTTCCATTGATTTGGCTGTTGAATAACACCACCTATGGACATCAGTTGAGCCCAATAACCGATCCCCATCCTCTTTAAATGGATAGTTTTCACTTTTTCCATATACTTCTGAACTTGAAGCAAAGATCACTTTTTTCTGATAAGCTGATGCACTTTTCAGCACAACTGATGTCCCGTCTAAATTCCCTTTAATTACATTTAATGGAGAATCCACACAATGCTTTACACCTAAAATAGCAGCCAGGTGAAAAATTACATCATTTGCTTTAATGAGTGGATCTACGGTACTGAAATGAGTACAATCACCCTCAACAAATTGAAAGTTCTCATTTTCATGCAGATGAGCGATATTAGATGGTTTTCCATTTGAAAAGTTATCAAGGACCGTCACTTTATGACCGTCTTTCATCAATTCTTCACAAAGGTGGGAACCAATAAAACCTGCTCCACCTGTAACCAGAAGATTCACACTCTCACCTCTTTATAGTCGAATTACATGATCAAATTCCTTTTTTATACGATTTCGCGTGTCTAACACTAAATTAGAGTGCTTAACTAAGCCGTCATAATCCAATTGACTATGATCTGTCAAAATGACTGCTGCATCATAGTTTGCTAGGTTATCATAAATAAAACGAACACTTCTATATTTTTTCCCAAGTATTTGAATATCTTTTATATAGGGATCGTGAAAGTCTACTGTCCATCCACGATTAATCAATCGTTCCATAACAGGAATAGAAACGGATTCCCGCACATCGTTTACATCTTTTTTGTATGTTAGCCCCATTAATAGTATACGTGGAGCTTTTTCTGGATATCCAAGCGCTTGCTCTAACCTCTCAACAACATACGATGGTTGTGCATCATTCACTTGTTTTGCCAAATCAATAAATGGGGTATCAAGATTTTCTTGATTCGCCTTCCATTTAAGATATAGTGGATCAACAGGAATACAGTGTCCTCCAATTCCTGGACCTGGATAATAAGGGGTAAATCCATATGGTTTTGTACTAGCTGCATCGATAACTTGCCAGATATCAATTTTTAATTCATGACAGATTCGGCTCATTTCGTTCATAAATGAGATATTAATTAATCGTTGGGTATTTTCAAGTATCTTAGTCATCTCCGCTACACGAGTGCTATCAACTGGAACGAGCGACTTAAACGCTTTCCCATAGATTTTTTCAGCAATTTTCAAACATTTTTTTGTTACGCCACTGACAACTTTTGGAATTTCGTGTAATGAGTAGTCTTGGTTACCTGGATCAATTCGTTCGGGTGAATACCCAAGAAAAATCTCTTCACCTACTCGTAAACCACTTTGCTCCAATAAGGGAACAAGAATATCTTCTGTTGTTCCAGGAAAAGTAGAGCTTTCCAAAACAACCAATTGGCCTATACGCAAATGGGGAAGCATTGCTTTTGCCGCGGCCTCTAAATAACTCAAATCTGGATCTTGATGGTTACGTAATGGGGTCGGAACACAAAGAATAACAGCCTCTACTGATTCAATCGCCTCAAAGGAGTCAGTAAAAACAAAACGTTTAGATGACGTTAATTTGATAATTTCTTTATCGGTGTAGTCTGATAAGTAGGATTTCCCATTTTCTAAACTCTCAATTTTTCGTTTATCTACATCAATACCAGTTACATGGTATCCACTTTTATGAAATAATGATGCCAATGGAAGCCCTACATATCCGAGTCCAATGACAGCAATCTGAATTGCCATTCCAGCAGCCCTTCTTTCAAATAATTAGAGTATCAATCTAACTATTGATATGTGGCTGATCGTGGATTCGTTAAACCCAATAACCCTATTCATAAGAAGAAAAAGTAAATTAATGAACATGCCTACTAGACCAAAACTTTATTTAACTTTTTACTCTTGCAGGATTTCCTACGGCCACTACTCGATCTGGAACATCTCTTGTAACAACTGCACCGGCTCCTACTACTGCATATTCACCAATCACAATGGCCGGTAAAAGGGTTGCATGATTCCCTATTTTTGCATGTGTCTTAATATGCGGACCTGTATGAGTTCCTTTACCACTCGCCATATATTTATCATTAGACATTGAACAACACGGACCGATAAAGACATGGTCTTCGATAACGGTGTCAGCTGTCACATAACATCCAGTTTGGATCGTGACACTTTTTCCAATTCGTGTATTGGGTTCAATCATTGCATGCCGCCCAATGATCGTAAAACGATCAATAAAAATTTGCTCACGGATACTGACATGATCTCCAATAAACACACCTTCTGCTAGTGAAAGGCCACGGTAAAGTGTGACATGACTACCTATCACAACTCCATTATCTATTAACAATGAAGGGAGATTTGTAGCAGGTTTTCTCGCCATCTTTTTATTCGAACCAGGTCTTTTCCCTAGGATGACGTGATCCCCTATTTCTACATCATCCCCAATGACTGTCCCCTCTTTAATAACGGCATGAGAACCAATTGTCACCCTATCTCCTATTCGAACGCCCATTTCAATAACAGCATATTCTCCTACTTCAATATCTGTTCCAAAAATGACACTTGAATGTATCGCCATCGATTAATCATTCCCCTTATACACAGATTGATAAATCGTCGTTAATTTATTTATAACGGCACTAGAGTTGTGGTGTAATTCTACATATTCGCGCCCCTGTAAACCTAAAGCATGTCGTCTCCCTGAATCTATTAGCAACTCTTTTAGAATCGGTTTAATTGTATCTGGATTCGCTGATTGGATTGGAAGATCAGGTGGTAGCGTACTTAGCAAATCTGGACGAATATAAGCAATGACCGGCTTTCCAAGCGCCATCGCTTCCACACTTAAATTGCCGTACATACCACACAGAATTTGATCAATAATGACGTCTGCATTTTGATAAAGTCGAGTTGCTTCTTTGTGACTTGTATTCTCGATTAGTTGAAAGTCAAATTCAATCTCATTTTTCAGCTCCATAATCGCCTCTTCTATAGCAGATGTTCCTTTGAATTCACGTTGTGACGGGGCATGCACAACTAAGGGGCGTGATTGATTGACGTCAGAATAGCGTGGAATATAATCATTCACATTACATAATCGTGGCAACACATATACAGGTACGCCTGTTTTCTCATAGTAAGGTTTTACGTATTTATACAGCTCATAATCCTGGACAATGGCCGCGTCAATCGATTGGGCAAATGTAATCAGATTGTCTTGAATCATATCATCTGGAAGAGATGACTCAGCGTTAACATATTGATTTTCATAGTCATCTCCTTTTTTGGCTAATACTCTTGTTCGAACATCGGTGCCTCTATGATGCATAATAACTTTTCCACCTTGTTCTTTAATCCATTTTAAGTCCCTGAAATCACCAATAAATGTACCGCTATTGTGGAAATGAAAAATATCAAAATACGAGATGGCTGCTAGTGCAACCTTTTGCATGTCATAGGAGTCAGTTGGGTACGTACCAGGATAGTCAAAGCTTGTTTGAAAGTAATTAAAGGCAGCTGAGATAAAGCCTTCCTCACGAAGTTTTGTGTTAATTAGACCTACTTGACCTGCAATTTCCATTGGCGCGTGGCAAATCTTCAATCTAGGTCCCTCCTTAAAGTTTTTCATAAATAACTTCTAAATTTTTGGCGATCTCATCTGCATTATGAAATGACTCTACAAATAAGCGAGATTGTTTACCTGTCTCATGTCTAAGAACTGGATTAATGATGTATCTCTTTAATACATCGTATAAGGTTTCTGGCTTTGCTAAGACAATAGGGAAGTCTTCAGGTAAATGACTGCGGACATCCTCTCGAATATTCGCCACAACGACCTTTCCAAGTGCCATGGCTTCCACACTTAACACTCCGTAAGTTCCACATAGTAGTTGGTCAACAATAATATCCGCTTCTTTATAAAGTTCTAATGCTTCTTTATGACTTAGTTGTTCTACCTTTTTGTATTCAAAGTCAAAGCCTTCTAGTTTCAAACGATCAATTGCTTCATGAACATATTTTGTGCCTTTAAACGCTTGATTGGTTGGTGCATGAACGATTAAAGGTCGTGTCTTTTCTACTGAAGGATAGTGAGGAGTAAATTTTTCTGACTGACAGATAAGCGGAACGACGTGTACATTTTTATAATAATCCTTCACATAAGGTACCATTTCATAGTCCTGAACAATCGCTGTATCAATAAATTGCGTGAGATACATCAGTCTTTCATGAATATATTCATCCGTATTGTAGCTAGGAGGAAGTGGATATGGGTTTAATTCGTTAACAGCTTTGACTGTTCTAACATCGTTACCCCAATGATGCATCACTAATTTCTTACCTAGTTTCTTTAACTGTGGCAGTTCTTCACCCTTAACAGTAAATGAGTTTCCATTATGGAAATGACAAACTTCTGCAAAGTTAACCAAAGGTAGCAGATGCTTATACAATTCATACGCATCAGTTGTCACAATATTATCTTGATAATTGAGGTACGTATGGAACCAATTAAATCCACTCACTTGATGACCATTTTTTCTTAACGCATCACACATCATGCCCATCTGTCCTGAGATTTCTGTTGGAATATGAACAATTCTCAACGTACATTCCTCCGATCAATTTGCCTATATACCTTTTCTATGTCTATTCACTTACTGCATATTAGGTTAATGAAAGCTGTTATTCCATACGATTCATTTTTTTTAGAATGAATACATAAGCTGTAGGAGATATGAGGGAAGGTGGCGCGTATATGAGAGGTTTGTTAAAAGGAGAAAATATAGGAGTTCAAAATCATCTTGCGGTCATTAATATAGGAGGATTTGATGATCAGCAAACACGGTTGTGGAATGTGAAGGACCTTCGGCCAGCAGTGTCTTATCAATTAAACGGAGCAGACGCAGGAGAAACGTATTTTAATGGTTTTATCTTTAGTCCTATTTCATCACGAGACGGTTCGTACATTCATCCCCTTTATGACGGATTTGGTGAGCGTTCAATAGAACAGGACTGGCAACTATACCTAAATTATCTTTTTGAAAAAGAAACCAACCTTCACGCACTTGAATCCCTAGCTTCTACCAAGCTTGATATATGGATTGGTTTACCTTATCCGCTAATAGGAGATACGATTTTTGGTACAGCAGGAACTGGTGTAGACATGGCTTTCGATTCGACGGCAACTCGTCTGACAGCGTTAAGTTGGTGGTATAAACAATTTGTTACTAAATGGCATGCTACTGGTTTTACAAAGCTTAAGCTTCAAGGATTCTATTGGATCAAAGAAGTGCTCAGTGAAAGTGACGAGGAATTAATTCAACAAATTAACAACCAAATCCATGCAGATGGATATAAAACGATGTGGCTACCTAATTACGGCGGATTCGGAGCCATGAAGCCTTGGAAAGGTGATCATCTAAAATTTGATGTGACGGCTGTAAACACTAATTATTATGGAAATACGATGATGGGAACCGAATGGATTAATCATGCTTGTATGTTTTCAAATGTGTTTGGCTGTGGACTGCAATTGAACATTGGAAAAGGCTGGACGTTTAGTCCTTATCATGTGTATGATTTTTTGAATTTTGGCCTTCCAACCCGCAATAACTATATAAACGATCATTTATTAGTTTTTTCTTTTTATAACTTAACCTTTAAGGAATTTGCTGAATCATCTCCAGCAGAATATCAACAAATCCGCCATTTTATGAAAAAACAATATGTAGACCAAAGTTATCCTGGCAGGGCATATTAGGAGACCGGAATAGCTTTTGTACTCAATAAAATAATAGAGTAATGCCATCGCTCCGGACATACACTCCGCACCCGCAGGAGCAGTCTTCATGTATGTCCTACGCTTGTTTGGTTGATTCTTAAGTAAGGTAGAGTTATTTATCGAATAGCGAAGTACCTTAAAAATTGAGTGTTTAATCCAAATTATTTGGCTTGATACTCATTCGTTTCGTAATGTAACAATTTCATTCCATGTTAATTTCCCAAAATGCTATTGATTTTTTTAAAAGTATAAATAAGTACATTTAGATTTTAAATATCTCCGTACCAAAACACTAAATTTAATAAGGTCGATAAAATATACATTTATACACTATTAAAATTCTGAAACACTCTCTAAGCGGATGGGAAGGCAATGGCAGGTCGACTCCCTGTGAGAATTACAGGAAGGCTTGAAATGATTTAGCAAAGCCAAATTAGGCAGGCGACCGTCCAGCGAGACGTGCCCCATCCAAGGAGCGACTAGACTGCAGGTTCCCCTTCTTCTCATATGTTTATGAAAACCAAAAGACGGACGGTCCTGATGCGCAGGATCGTTCGTCTTTATAATTTTATCCTTATATTTCTGTCCCAAGCTCAAATTTCTAGCATTCAAGCAGAAATTGATAGATGAGATCTTGTTGACCTGGGAGGTGCTCGTGAGCAAAGTCAGGGTAGAGAACATAGCGTTTAGTACTTGTGATTTTATTGTAGGTTGCAAATTGAGTTGACGGTGGGCAGCTGTTATCCATTAACCCTACACCCATTAACACGTCTCCTTTTATTCGTTCAGCTAAGAATTGAATATCAATATATCCAAGTGTAGTAAAGAATTCTTTTTCACGTGAGTGTGTCGGATCAAATCGTCTGAAGTAGCTCTCAATCTCCTTATATGAGGAATTGGCTGCGTCAAGCTCCCACACTCTCTGATAATCACTTAAAAATGGATAATTAGGAGCTAACTTTTTAACAGAAGGTGCTAGTGCTCCACAAACTAGTGTTAATGCGCCACCTTGTGAGCTGCCAGTAGCCGTAATTCGTTCTGCATCAACTTCTTCAAGTTCCCCTGCAACACGTACTAATTGAGCCGTATCAAGAAAAACGTTTCGGAAAAATAATTGAGTTGGTTCTTGTACCCCACGAATAATGTGTCCATTTAAGGTATTACCTGTTACTTGTCCATTATCTTCAGATTTGCCCCCTTGGCCACGAACATCCATTGCAAGTACAGAAAAACCTGATGCTGCGTATCCTAATAAGCTTGACCACTCTGGTGAATGTCCAGAGTATCCATGAAAATGTAGAACAGCTTGGATGAGGTTCTTCAGAATGCAAAGGTTTTATGTATTTTGCATAAACTCGAGCCCCTCCCACTCCTGTAAAATAGAGATCATAGCATTCTGCGAGAGGTGTTTGGAACTCACTCTTTTCTAATTTAACAGCAGGATCTGTTTGTTTTAGTTCGTCTAAGGCATCCTGCCAATATGTATCAAAATCGTCTGGACGTGGATTTATTCCTTTATACACATTAAGTGCTTCAAGCGGCATATCTACAAATGACATAGGTAATCATCTCCTTATTATGTAAAGCGCTTTCAATAAAGTATAAACGAAACAGAGATAAATGAGAACATTTTTCTCTGTTCAAAATTTTATAATGATGGAAGCGATTGATAAATGTCTAGGATCTGTTTGCTGACCACTTTACTGTCATGGTATTTCTCAACATACTCTCTTCCCTGTTGACCAATCTCTCCCCATTTTTGAGGAGACTCAACAAGTAATTTTATTTTCTCGTAGATGGTATCAGGATTTGCATTCACAACTGGTGGAATCTCACTGAATTTTGATAAAAGGTCGTCTCGGACAAATGTGACAACTGGTTTTCCAAGTGACATGGACTCCACAGATAACAGTCCATACGAACCGCAAAGAATTTGATCTAAAATAATATCTGCTTCTTTGTATAACTCAACGGCTTTTTCATGATTCATATGTTCAATCCGTTTGTAACGGAAATGATGCGTTTCTTTTAATTTTTTTATCGCTCTTTCCACATGAACGGTCCCCTTAAAATATGGGTTTGTTGGTGCATGTACCAACAAAGGAATGTTCTTTGGTTTCGTTTCTACTTTTTGAATTTTTGATAAATCAATCGCAATTGGCACAACATGAACTCTTTTGTAATAATCCTTTACGTATTCATACACTTCATAATCCTGAACGATTGCGTCCTCAATTACTGAACTAATTTGTTTTAATCGATAGTCCATTATGACGTTTGCAGGAGAATCCCCCGTATAGGCAAAAGGATTACGTTCTTTAGCCATTTCATGAAAACGTACATCATTGCCCCAATGGTGCATGACTGCTTTTTTTCCGCTCCCTTTTAATCTCTGGAGGTCACTATAATCTTCCTTTAGTGATTGTGCATAATGAAAATGGAAGAGATCATGATGGTCGATTAACTCATCTGATTTATTTGCTATTTGATGCTTCTCCATGTATTGAAGATGATCTTCATAACCTAAATAAGATTGAAACGTATTGTAACTATTTACCTCGTGACCTAACTGTTTAAATTCGCCTGCCATAATTCCCATCTGACCAGCGATTTCGGTGATCCCTTGAAGAATCTTCATTCATGACCTCCTATCAACCAGTCATGTGTTTGTTTAATACCTTTTTCCATTGTGTATGCTGGTTTCCATTCTAATAATTGAGTTGTTTTTTTAATCTCAAGGCATCTTCTATCAATCGTATCAACGGTTCTTTTTGTGGCAAATTGCTGTTTTACATTTGTATCTCCAAACACTTTACCGATCTCAGTTGATAGGGCAAGAATACTTGTTTCAATGCCTGTTGCTACGTTAAACGTTTCGCCTATAGCTTCTTGTCGTTCTGCAGCTAATAAAATAACCTGTATTGCGTCTTCTATATAAGTGAAATCACGTGTTTGACTTCCATCTCCATAGATCGTCATGGGTAAACCAGCTAGTCTTGCCTCAAAGAACTTGGCAACTACACCACAATACGGATTCGTCGCAACCTGACCAGGTCCATATACATTTGAAAGTCTTAAAATGGTTACAGGAACTTGATGTAGAGAATAGAAAACTTGTGCATACTGCTCCGCGCCAAATTTGCTAGCTGCATAAGGCATGCGAATTTTAATCTTATCTAGTGGCGTAGGAAGCACATCCGCGTCACCATAAACAGAAGCCGTGGATGTGTACACAAATCGCGATACATTCTTTCCATTTTTTCGAATTTGTTCTAACAGCGTATAAGCTCCTCGTAAATTCACTTCAAAATCCTCTTTCATATCGGTTACAGATAAGACCAAATTTCGGCAGGCAATATGAAAAACAGTATCAATATCTGGCAAGATTTTTTCTAATAGTTGTTCATTTAATATACTATCTTCAATAAACGTAATCTTAGGTGAATCAGGTATTTCCGCTTGATTTCCAGTTGATAAATCATCAATGATTGTTATTTTTTTTGCTTTATGAAGCAAGGCACGAACCAATCTAGATCCAATAAAACCAGCTCCACCTGTAACGAGCACATGGTTATACATTTCACCCACGTTTAGTTCACTCCTTTCATGTCTATTGTTGAAAAGCTTACCAATGGAAGATGAACTTGCTCTTTTATTTTATGAGATTGATAAAGAGCAAAAATGGTTTCTAGTGCATGTTCTGCTTCTGCTGCTGTCACTGCTTGATTGGCGGTGCCATCGATATGCTTCATCACTTCTTGATACATAATTACTTGTTCATTTTTTTCGGTAATCCAGCTATTTATTTGATCGAGCTCTGGACCATTTTCTACAGTGAATTTTGTTACTTGATCAAAATTCTTCCCCTCAAAGATGATCGTTCCTTTTTCTGCAAAAAGTTTAATAGCATACCCATGATTTTCTGGCCATGTAACAGAATTTGCTTCGATTAATCCCGTTGCCCCGGATTTAAATCGAATGATACCACTAGCTACATCCTCTGTTTCTTTATGGTCATTCACCCATTGAAGTTGCCCAGAAACTGATTCAACCTCTCCCATAAACCAAACGAGCAGATCAATCATATGAATGCCTTGATTAATTAACATGCCACCATCTTGTTCCCACGTACCGCGCCACGGAGCCGCTTCATAGTAAGCCGCTTGGTCTTTGAATTGCCATAGATACCGTACCTGAGTAGATCGTGCCAATGGCTCCTGATTTAATCAGCTTGTTTAACTCAAACAGGATTTTTCTAAATCGAAGCTGATGACAAACAAATAGCTTTTGACCTTGCGTAGAAGCAATCGTGCGTAGATGTCTTGATTCATCGATTGAGAGTGCCAATGGTTTCTCAACCAATACATGTTTACCAGCTCGTAATGCCGCTTCAGCAATCATAAAATGGGTACCTGACGCTGTTGCAATTAATACAAGTTCACAATCTGTCTTGAGAAGTTGATGATAATCTATAAATGATTGTAATTCGTTATTAGTAGAGGATATTAGTGCTTCAGCTTGTTTCATTCGTTCAGTTGATAAATCACTAATCGCTGTGATCTCAACCTCAGGCAGTTTTGTTAACGCTGCAAGATGTTTTTCAGTGATTCTGCCGCATCCTATGATTCCTATTTTCATTAGCCATTCTCCGTTACAAGAAGCTTAATTGATTTTACAATCTCATTCTGTTCAGCATCAGTTAGATACGGATGCATTGGGATAGCTAATAACCGTTTTGATTTTTCTTCTGAAATAGGAAAGTCATTAGCTTGATGACCTAAATGCTTATACACCTCTTGCAAGTGCAGTGGCAGTGGATAATAAACACCATTTGCAATACCTGCCTGACTTAAGCCTTTTGATAAGTGCTCCCGATCATCCACTTCTATACAATAGAGATGAAAAATATGTTCTGTTCCTTCGATAGATTTTGGTACAGTGATTCCTTTAAGTGTTGAGAGCTGCTCCTGATAAAAACTCGCTGTTTTTTGACGTCTTTTGTTTAAGTCATCAATATGAGTGAGGCTAATTCGTAATAAAGCCGCTTGTATTTCGTCTAGTCGACTATTGTACCCAATCTCTTGGTGATAATATTTTTTTGTGCTCCCATGATGGCGAAGTACTCGAATTCGCTCCGCTACATGTTTGTGTTTCGTAACAACTAATCCCCCATCACCCATTGTTCCTAAATTTTTTGTAGGAAAAAAGGAGAAGCACCCTATATCCCCAATCGTGCCAACTTTTTTTCCATTTACTGATGATCCAAAGGCTTGGCATGCATCTTCAATGACATATAGATTGTGATCTTTTGCTATCGTCATAATTGGGTCCATGTTTGCAGGGTGACCAAACAAGTGAACCGGCATAATGGCCTTCGTCTGACTTGTTATTGCCTTCTTAATATGAGTAGGATCTATATTAAAGGTAACTGGTTCAATATCAACAAATACAGGTGTTGCTCCAACGCGAGAAATCGCTTCTGCTGTAGCAAAAAACGTAAATGGAGTTGTAATAACCTCATCACCATCTCCAATATTTAGTGCGTCAAGCGCAAGTACCAAAGCATCTGTCCCATTTCCAACTCCAATCGCAAACGGTGTTTCCAAATAAATTTTTACTTCTTCTTCAAATTGTTTTCCCTCAGAACCAAGAATGTATTGACCGCTATCATATACTCGACGAATGGCCTCCATAGCCTCATCTTTTATCATTTGAAATTGACGATCCAAATCAATAAGTGGGATCACACAATCACTCCTTATGCCTTGTTTTTCTTCTGTCTAGTTATATGAAATGAGACACACCGGAGGCACGGCTATACACTCATGACACGAAAAATCGGGTTACTTCACCCAAAAAAAAGCTCATATAAGAGAAAGTGTTCTCTCATATAAGCTCCTTTTGAAATTTCTTTTTAGCGTCGTCCACAGCATTTTACCGAATGTGGCTTGGGTTGAGGAGGTTTAGGTAAAGAGGCAAAAGGTCGCTGTTTTGCCTTTTGCTGCGCAGTTGGTTTTTCCGAATAAACAGGCTTTGCATACAATTGATTTGGATTTGAGTTAGAATTCATCATCACAAACACTCCCTTTCTTCTATAGGATATGTGGGAGGGTTAAAATGGTTAGTCAAAAAAATGATGCCCGTTTTAAAAAAACTTGGGACATTTTGCACCAATTCAGACTCTATTCATACAATACAGTAGTTTGAACACCCAACTCCGCTAAAAAAATCATGCGTGTATTTGGGTAAACTTTAGAGGAGGTAAGGTAATGAGCACAAAAAAACACAGCGTGGTTATAAATGTTCCCAAAGTTTATGATTGGGTGACTCGCCAAGTCGATCTTCAAACAATTAGTTTTAGAGAGCCAGAGCTTTCAAATTTATTTCCAGGTTTAATCGGTCCTTCGCGAGCAGGAGAAAGTTTAGATGCATGGCTGATAGGTCATCCAGGGTACTCAACGGTCGCTCGAGTATTAGAAGCATCCTTATATACTTCGGAGGTTTCGAACTCAATCGATCGCACAAGTGTTGAAGTCACTCTTCCAAACGGAGATGAGGTTGAACTTCAAAAAGTGAAAATTTTAGGAAGAGGATTGTTAGAAGTAGACATTCTTGATGTGAATGAGAATGTTGTTCTTACTTCAAATCCAATTGAATTTTCTACGATTCAAACTTTCTACTTATCAGCACCTGAGGAAACAACCATCAGTGCCTTCATTTCTTCTGGACAGTGGGATGCAGAAGTAGTATGTGATTCAGCTTTCTGTCAATTAGACATCGCCCTTACATTCTGCTTAGATGTTCATGTTTACGCAGATGTTCGTCTTGAAGTTGAAGCTTCATACGTGAAGCCTCGTCATGAGTTCCCGATCTCTGATATTATTTGCAGACATCAAAATCACTACCCAGCTCCAAAATCACCAGTTGTATTTCCTGGCAAAACAAAAAGCGAAGTCGAATAGGTAATAGGAGCTGTATTCACATGCAGCTCCTGTTTTTTTCTTCTTTTCTGGTTATTTTCTCATACATATAAACTACATACTGTTCTAGAGGAGGAAGCGCTGTGACCAATCGACCTAAAGATGAAGCTCCATTTAATCATGATATTCAATTGGAACAAAAGCTTCTACATTACCGATCTGAATTAAAAAAGTTCCAACGCATTATCCATTTACAAAAGAAGAAATTAACCAGCCAAGAAGAGGAAATACAATCATTTAAAAAATCGATGTCAAATCAGAGCTTGCCTCGATTTAATGAGCCCATATCGAACAATATCCAAGAAAATATGGTTGGTATTTATGCCTACTTTGCTTATTCAACTCTATTTCCATCCAGCTCATCTAAAGATTCAGAAGAACCTTGTTTAATTAATGGAAATTTTATTATTCGAAATGAAACGGGACTTCCTTTGCACGACCCTCTAGTTTGTCTTAGTTTTAACAAACCTGAATTGGCTAATCTCTCTGGAAAAATCAATCAAAACAAAAAACATTATGCATCTGAACATATCATGGCTGATGAGAATGTACTTTCGTGGAACTTTCTTGAAGATCATTCAATTAAAAAGGTTCGGGAAACAGGAGAATTTTGGTTACGTCCAAATAAAACGGAACTCGTTGACCAAGACGAATTAACGTTTAATCAATTTGAAATCTTGCTTCCTTATCATGGAAAGCCTTTCTCCGTCAGTATTAATGGGTATATATATGGAAAAGAAATACCTGAAGGTCGTCGCGCACTAAATGCCATTATTTGCAATATCACGTAGGTTCACCTATGAAAATATTATTTTTAAGCTCAGGCTATCGAGGCGTATACCCTTCAATCGAACAATCTATTCTTAATGCCTTTCAATCACATGCAATCTCAATATGCCAAAACAAATGTATTTTAGAGTTAGATGCTTATAAGTTAATCCAACTTTGTAAGAAAGAAAAACCGACCATAATCTTTACTTTATTAGGCTATCAGCTGCCTCAACATTTTCTTATGTGGGCAAAAAAACAGCAAATAAATAGTATCTGCTGGCTCACAGAGGATCCATATATGATTGACTTATCTTTACAGATTGCGCCTTATGTAAGTGGTCTAATTACAATTGAAAAAAATGCGTGGTCTCATTACTCTAAAAAAGGCTATAGAACGTTACATTTGCCATTAGGAGCAGATTACTCGATTTTTAAATCAACACACCCTCAAGCTGATAAAAAAAGCGATGTATGTCTAATTGGCTATCCTTATCCAGAGCGAGTTAAACTGGTCTCATTTTTAGCAAATGAACTGCCTATTCATATTACAGTAGCAGGCAATTGGTACCCTCATCAACTGCCTGCCAATGTAAAGATCGCTTCCTTATGGGTGTCCTCTGAAGAAGCTGTTCAATATTATGCAAGTACAAAGGTAGTACTCAATTCCTATCGCAGCCAAAACCAAGCGGAAAATAAAAACTCGTTAGGTTTACCAGGAGTTAGCCCTAATAACCGAGTATTCGAAGTGGCTGGTTGCAAGGTTTGTCAAATCAGCGAGGCAAGAGAGGATTGGCATCAGTGGTTTAATAAAGAAGATATTCCGTTATTCTCAACAAAGGAACAGGCTTTAGATCAAATTGAAGAGCTATTATCAAACAAACAACAACGTACGCTCTATGCTACGAATAGCTACAATACGGCCATCTCATCCCATTCCTATACACACCGGATAAATGAGCTTTTAACGTGGTTAAATCAAGAAAACCTGACCTGATATGAAGTCAGGTTCTTTTTAATGATCATTCCTACTCTTCGCCATTTCTATATGATAACGGTAGGCGTTTGTTTTCTTTTGATATATTTCATCTGTATGACTTACTAGGTGACTTACTTTGAAATACAAAGCTTTAAAATCTCCCGCTTCGACTACCCAACCTCCGTTCGTTTTTTGAACGATCTCTGATTGCGCACCAAGATCAAAACATAACACGGGAAAACCAAGATATAAGGATTCGTGAGTAGTGTACGAGAACGTCTCTGGACAAATAGAAGGGATAATCACAAAGTCAATTTTATCTTCAGTTAGCAACGTGTGTAGATGTTCTGATGATGAGTAAGAACCTCTTTGAACAAAATTTTTGACATTAAGTCTTTTAAGATCCCGCCCTGATTCACCGTAAAGATAAAAGAGGCATGGGAGTTTCGTTACAAAGGTCTGCGTTACCAAGGATTTAACCTCTTTTTCTCCTTTGTGATAAAAAATGTTACCTATAAAAGCAATACGTAAAGGTTGATGAATAGGTTGTTTAGGTTCTTCAATTTTAAGGTTTAATAAAAGCGGATGAGGCACGACCTCCATTTTTATAGTAGGAAAATATTCATGTATAATGGCTTTTGTTGATTCACTTGGTGAGATCACTCGTTTGGCCTCTGCTAATAGTTGCTGGGAAATGTTTCGCCACTTATTAATAGTCGGATCAACTACGTTAAGCATTTGTTTCATTTGACTATGCCGTGCTCCATTGCTTGCGCAACGATCACAAACAGCTTCTTGTTTTGGTCTACCACAATAGCGTCCCTTCTGATTCACAAAAAAGACATAGGGACAGATTGTATAAAAATCATGTAGCCATACAGTATAGGGACAATTTAGTTCTTTTAAAATATGCACAAGAGAAGGCAATTGAATGTTCCAGAAATGATGGATATGCACTTCTTTAATTCGATAGGTTCGAATACGCTCAATGAGAGAGTCATACGAAACGGTCTCAGAAGGTTGATTAGGTCTTTGAAACTGCAACCCACCTGTATCGACAAAGGCTTCGTATACATCTCCTGTATATTGTTTGGTCCAATTGTTAATAAACTGGCTAATGCCTCCTCCTCCCTGGTGATGGATGAGCAAGATGCTAGCTTGATTCATAGGAGTAACTCCTGCATGTATTCATCTAAGGCATCTCTCCATTCTCGTGGTCTATATCCCGTTATTCCTTTCCATTTTTCAGTCGATAAAATGGTATGAGCGGGTCTATTGGCACCAGTAGATAAATTCTTTGTTTCTACACTTAGTAGTTTGACCTGAGGCTTTGTATATGAAAGTATCTCTTGTGCCCATTCAAATCGACTACAATAGCCTGAATTTGTTAGATGATAGATACCTGGAGCATGATTCAGTAGGGTTAACGTCCATTTCACTAGATCTTTGATATATGTGGGACTACCTACTTGATCACATACGACTTTTATTTCTGTAGATTCGCTTGCTTTTCCGATAATTTTATCGACAAAATCTGCTTGCCCGCCAAATAACCAAGAAGTTCGGATGATATAAAGATTTGGAAAGTGACGAACACTTTCTTCAGCCATCCACTTACTTAGTGCATAGATATTATCTGGCTGAGGTGCATTTGTTTCAAGGTACGGGGTAATTGAATACGTAGAAAAGAGGTAGTCTGTACTAAAAATAACTAAACGTCTTGTCCCTGCTGCTTCCGCGATAAATTGTACGGCTAAACAATTAACCGAAAAAGCCTTCATAGGTTGACGTTCACATTCCTCTACATCCGTAAGTGCTGCACAATGAAGAATTAGATCCGGGTTGATCTTTTTTATCGTCGACATCACTTGCTCTCGATTCGTACAATCTAATTGGTTCTTGGAAAATGCAAACACATCCTCAGACTCTAAATGAGCCGCAAAAGCCTTAGCTAGCCTTCCATTTGCTCCAGTAATCAAGATTCTCATATTCTCCGCCCACCCTTTTCCTGCTTGACCCTAGTCGATGTACTTTCTGAAAAAAGCTTCTAAGATAGCTGCTGTACCAGCTAAAGCAAGAATATGAGCAATATAAATAGAAACACCAGGTAATAACATCCAACTAATGTATAAAAAAGAAGTCGTCCACACCCCCATACACCAATAACAACTTAAAAGCATACCAATCCACTTTCTAATTCCTGTTCCGGAAGGTTCGAGGTAAAACACGGCCTGACCGTCTGATATTTCCTCTTTTATCTCCAAAAAGGGCTTTCTTAGCCAACTTGTGATCTCATCATGAATCAAGAGTCTTGTTAAACGAAAGGATGCTAGAACAATCACAATCCATTCATATACCTCTAACAAAATCTCTCCTCCTTCCTTACTTCTCTATTCAAGTTGTATGACGTACCCTATTTGTCCTATACATTCTTCACCTAGACAAACACCCGTATTTAGCGTCTTGCATATAGTAGGGAAGAACCTTTGAGAGGAGATTACAATTTTATGAATCGATTTTTTGGTCGTAACCAACGTCAACAACCTTCAGTCTATTTGCTTCCCCCCGTTGTGGTAAATCAATATCTTCATCAGTGGGTTACTACAACAATCCCAGGCTATGGGAGAGTTATTGCCTATGTTGCAGATTTTAATCAGAACACAGGAATGGTTACGTTGCTCGTGTACCAACCGCCATTCTATAATCAACAATATGTGCAAGTTCACAATACAGATTTAGTTGGCATTAGTCCTTATTTTGGTCCAACTCCACCACGTCCAGGTCAAGGTGGCGGCGGTCATGGGGGCGGCGGTCAAGGTCCTTGGAACCCAGGTGGTGGTCAAGGCGGAGGCCAGGGTCCGTGGAATCCTGGTGGTGGTCAAGGCGGAGGCCAAGGCCCATGGAATCCTGGTGGCGGTCAAGGTGGTGGCCAGGGAGGCTTATGGCCCTGGATCTGGAATCAAATTGGTGGTCCAAGAGAATAATCAAAAAAAACAGCAAACCAGATGTTGGTTTGCTGCTTTTTTTGATGAAATTTATGTCTATTGATTACAATGAAATAATATTATATCCACCATCTACATGGAGAATTTCCCCGGTAATACCACGCGCTAAGTCACTTGCTAAGAACAAGGCTGTATCTCCCACTTCTTCTTGCGTAGTTGATTTACGTAATGGTGCTTTTTCTTCGATCTGTTTAAGAACGTCGTTAAAGCCACCAATTCCTTTAGCTGCTAACGTACGAATTGGACCAAGCAGAAATTGCATTTACACGAATACCATCTTTTCCTAGATCATTAGCTAGGTATTTTACACTTGCATCAAGTGTAGCCTTTGCTACTCCCATGACGTTATAATTTTTCACTACTTTTTCGCCGCCAAGGTACGTCAATGTGATAATACTTCCACCTTCAGTCATAAGAGGACGAGCTTCTTTAGCAACAGCCGTAAGGGAATACGCACTGATATTTTGTGCCAATAAGAACCCTTCACGCGTTGTATTTAGATATTCTCCTTCAAGCTCTTCTTTGTTAGCAAACGCAATACAATGAGCCAAACCATGTATCGTTCCTACTTCTTCTTTAATTTGCTTAAAGGTTGTAGCAATCTCCTCATCACTTGTAATATCACAAGGTAAAACAAGATGATCATCTCGATCAAGGCTATCGGCAAGTTGACGAACGTTTTTCTCTAAGCGCTCACCAGCGTATGTAAAAATAAGTCGTGCTCCTGCTTTAGCTAGTGATTGTGAAATTCCCCATGCAATACTTCTTTTATTGGCAACACCCATAACGACAAATGTGCGGTTCTCAAGCGATAATTGAAACATTTTATTTCCTCCTATTGGTTGATGCTAGTAGTTGGTCCTAATGATTGTACCATACTTTCTTAAACCTGTTTGAATTGAGCCACTAATTGCTGAAAATCATCCGGGGGACTTGCTTCAAAAACCATTTCTTTTTCTGTAAAAGGATGAACAAAAAACAACTTGCAGCTATGAAGTGCTTGGTGCGTTAATCCTAGTGATTCTCCACCATACAAGCTATCTCCTGCTAAAGGATGACCAATTGAAGCAAAATGCACCCGAATTTGATGTGTTCTTCCTGTTTCCAGTGCAACTCGAACATGGGTGATTTCAGGTGTAGTAAAAAGGGTTTGATAGTGCGTAACCGCTAGTTTTCCATCTGAAGTCACCATTCGTTCAATGATGCTGTTTGGATTACGGCCAATTGGTGCATCAATTGTGCCATCTGCCGGTTGAACGACACCCTGAACAAGCGCTTCATATCGTCTATTTAGCATACCTGCCTGTTGTTGCTTACTCATCTGATCATGTGCGTACCGATGTTTGGCAACGACCAGTAGACCTGATGTACCACGATCTAGTCTGTTAACCGGATGAAAAGTTGCCTGAATCTGTTTTGACTGATAATAAGCAAGCACCGCATTTGCCAATGTGCCTCTTGGATGTTCACGAGACGGAATCGTTGCGATTCCCGCCTCTTTATTAATAACCAGGAAATGCTCATCCTCAAATACAATGTCAAAAAGTCGTGACTCTGGAATTAATCCAATTGACGGTGATTCAGGGGGCAGTTGCATGATGACAGTATCACTTTCAGCTAAAGTCTCTCTGACCGTTTTTTCTTGTCCATTCACTTTTAATGATCCACCATGATATTTAATGGAGGCGAGCATTTTTTTGGAGATCTGTTTCCTGACTCTTAAAAAAGCCCTAAGACTGCTATTAGCTGAAGCTGCATCAACTTTCCAAGTAAAGGTTGGTTGATTATTCACCAACAAACGACTCCTTCACTCTTTTCCAAAATGGAAACGGACGAAAACGTGCAAAACGAATTTTTTCTTCTGCTACTCTGCACTGAATCGAGCTTATATCCTCATGATTAATGGTGTAATGATCGATTGTTACTTGCACATCAGCATTATTTAAAAGTTTTAATAAACAGGTGTGATGCTGTGGTAATACGAGTGGAGAGCCTACTGTCCGATACACCCTATTATTAATTGAAGCCATTTCTGCAATTTGTAATGATGCAAGTGATGGATGAAGAATTGCTCCTCCAAGTGCCTTATTATAAGCCGTGCTTCCAGAAGGAGTAGATATACACAATCCATCCCCTCTAAACGTTTCAAATGTTTCACCTTTAATCTCTACATTACAGACGAGTGAAGAGCCTTCTGAATTTTTAACCGTTGATTCATTAAGAGCTAGATATCGTTTAGGTGTTGTTTCATCGCCATAACGAACTACTACCTCAAGAAGTGGATATTCCACAATTTGAAAAGGTGTTTTCGCAATATGAATAATTAAATTCTCAACTTCATCCGGAATCCAATCGGCATAAAAGCCTAAATGACCAGTGTGAATTCCGACAAATGCGGTTTCTTCCAAACGATGGCTATAATCATGAAATGCTTGTAAAAGGGTTCCATCCCCTCCAACAGAAATCACAATTTCAGGCTCTTGTTTATCTTGGTTTAAACCAAATTCATTTAGGGATTGAATGATCCGTTCAACCAACGCATCTGAAATATCATCACCACGGGATGCTACTGCATACTTCAAAATATCACCTCACTTTTTTATTACTGGACATCCTGCGAATGATGTTTTGCCAGGAGTAACCGTTGTGCTTCTCTTACCTCATCTCGAATAATAGACATCTCTTCATCTAGTTTAAATGCAGCTTCTGACGCTCTCATTAACCTCATACTAATGTCTTCAGGAATCTCACCACTGTACTTATACCGTAAAGAGTGTTCAATCGTTGCCCAGAAATTCATTGATAATGTACGAACCTGGAGTTCAACTTGAATCTTCTTTTCCCCATGAATTGTTTGAACAGGATAAAAAATAATTAAATGATATGAACGATAACCGCTTGGCTTTTGCTCAAGAATATAATCTCGTTCTTCTAGAATCTCGAAATCAGTTCGTTTTCTAATCAATTCTATGACCGTTTCAATATCCTCAACAAACTGTGTTACAATGCGAACACCTGCCAAGTCCTGAATTTCTTGCTCTAAATGTTCAAATGAAATTTGTTTACGTGCGGCCTTATTTAAGATACTCGAAACTGGTTTTACTCGTCCAGTAACAAATTCAATTGGTGTATGATTAGAACTTTTTTGATATTGTTCTCTAATGCCCTTTAATTTCACTTTCAGTTCTTCTACTGCCTGTTTATATGGTGACAGGAGTTCATCCCAACTATTCATTTCATCACCACCAATGTATTAGTTCTTTTTAAAAGCTAGAGAAACAGCCTGTTCAAATTCAGCTCCATAATTCCCGTTACCTTCAATATTCTCAAGTAAAAAGTCAAATTCCTCATGAAATTGAGTCAGCTCTATCTTTACGTTCTCTTGAAGTTCTAACACAATTGGCTTTTTTGCTTCATATGCACGGCGAACGTCTAACCATAACTCTTGATGGAAAATGATATGATGAAATCCTGTATCATCCTCAAGTATGTAAACAAATGCAAACCCATCTGAATCAACTAATAACCGATTTCCTGGAATGACTTCTTTTGCAAATTCAATTGGTAATCTCTCATGTCCCTTGGCGAGCCAATCTGCTCCTGTATCCTGCATCTCAATTATGTGTACTTTGTGCATCTTATGTTCCCCTCATTCCATTCAAAAATCCAACTTGATACCGCTATAAGTTTATCATATTTTTGTTCATCAAAGAATCGATACCTAGCGAATCCTACTGTTGTTGAGCAAAAAATGTCACTATGTCATAATAAAACAAATGAAAGAATTATTGAAGTATTAGGAGGACGTTTTTTATGGCTCAGGAATTTGAATATGAAGCTAAAACATTACTTTCATCATCAGACTTTTCGAAGCTGTTACATTTTCTACATATGCATAACGAAGTGGCTGTAACCCAACATAATCATTATTTTGAAACACCAGACTTTTTATTGCGTTCCGCGGGATCAGCTTTGAGAATCCGAGAAAAAAATGGAGCGTCTGTCTTAACATTAAAACGGCCAACAAAAGATGGTGGGTTATTAGAAACACACCAATCTCTTTCAGAAAAAGAAAAAGAACTCGCATTAAGCAAAGATTCATTACCGTCTGGAGAAATTTTAAACCAATTACAAACAATCAATGTTGTGATGTCACATGTAGAGCATCTAGGCACACTAACAACTGAAAGAATAGAAATTCCTTATTTAAACGGCTCCATCTGCTTAGATAAGAGCAGTTATTTAGGTGAGATTGATTATGAGGTAGAGTATGAAGGAACATCTATAGAACATGCGAATTGTACTTTAGCTAAACTTTTAGAAGAAGCAAACATCCCACAAGTAGAAACACCAAACAAGGTCGCACGCTTTTTCATAAAAAAAACAGCTAATGCAAACAAAGAAAAACCATCCTGAGTGGATGGTTTTTTTGTTCAAGCATTTCGATACGTATTCATTACTTTTGGCACATAGGCCATGGTTTCTTTAAACGGTGGAATACCATTATATTTATCAACATTACCTGGACCCGCGTTATAAGCGGCTAAAGCTTTTTCAATATCTCCATTGTATTTAGTGAGCATACTTTTAAGGTACTTTGCGCCACCATTTATATTTTGCTCAGGATTAAAAACGTTTTGAACTCCAAGACCTCTAGCAGTAGCTGGCATCAGTTGCATGAGTCCAGATGCTCCAGCATGGCTCTTCGCATTAGGATTAAAGTTTGATTCGTTTTTTATCACAGCGTAAATCAATTTCGGATCAATAGAAAAGCGTGTAGCTGCCGCATGAATGATATCATCAAATGCAGACTTACTACCATGTTTTCCCTCTGTCTGTTTTGGTGCCACTACGTTTGAATCTGCTATCTGTGTATTCGAAGCAGGCGGAACGATCTGTTGCAGCATTTCAAATTTTTCTCTTGCAGCCTGCGACAAAAATAAGTCGCTGAAGCTACTCGTTGATGGTTGAATAACATGTTGATCTGCTAATTGGTTAGAGAGTATATTTGAAAAAGATTGACTGGAATCGTCTTGAGTGCTGTTCAGTTGGTTGCCCCAGGTAAGCTGTGTTTGGTTTCTCATACTATACAATTGATTCTTTAGTAATGTATAATCCACTTGTTTGACCTCTTCTCATTAGATCTATTCATTTCACTATACCAAAGTCCTATTTTAGGAACAATTACTTTTTTCGGACTCATATGTAATCAGAATTGAAAATTCCATTATTTTCTTGAAGCGTACAGATTATTTGATGTTCTGTATTAAGGTTGCTACAATATATAAAAGGTTGACAAAAGGAGTTGCAAAAGCGATGCCAGAACCTTCTATGACGCCCTATGAAGCATTGGGTGGTGAAGAGGTGCTTTCCAAATTAGTGGACACCTTTTATTCTCATGTAGCGAACCATACTCTATTATCGGATTTATTCCCTAATGATTTAACAGAAACAGCCTATAAACAAAAACATTTTCTGACTCAATTTTTAGGAGGACCTTCTCTTTATACAGAAGAATTCGGTCACCCGATGTTAAGAGCCAGACATCTACCATTCCCAATTACAACAGAGCATGCTGAAGCATGGTTGAGCTGTATGCAAAAAGCGCTAGAAGAAGTACAAGTTGATCAAACAGTGCGCGATTATATGATGGAGCGATTAACATTAACAGCACATCATATGGTAAATGCGCCTTAGAAAGGAGAATGACCATTGAATCCTCAGGAAACTTTAGCAGCATGTGATGATAAACATGGCGTTTGTGGTCTTATCCCAGGTGTAACGTATCCTACAAAACAACAAAAACCGATTGAAATTTATACATTTATCGATCCACTTTGTTCAGAATGTTGGGCAATTGAACCAACTCTAAAAAAATTATATCTTGAATATGGAGCTTATTTTCGTATTCGAGTTATACTTGCCGGAAAATTAAAGATTTGGAATGCCTGTCCATCGTTGGTCAAAACAAAAAAAAGCAAGGGCTATAAAGAAGATCCAAATGGTGCAAAAGGAATGTCCTGTGAAGGTGTGGTAGAGTTTGACGCCGATGAATTGGAGCCTTATCGTGCTTCACTTGCTATAAAAGCAGCAGAACTTCAGGGTCCACAAGCAGGAACAAGATTTCTACGTAAATTAAGAGAATATCTGTTTCTTGAAAAACTAAATATAACCGATGAAAAAGTATTGTTGAATTGTGCAAAAGACGCAGGACTTGATGTAGAGTCTTTTGAATTCGATTTACATTCCCCATCATCTGCTAAAGCCTTACAGTGTGATGCAAAAACAACAAAAGAAATGGACGTTGAAACCGTTCCTACGTTTGTTTTCTTTAATGACAACGTTGAAGAAGAAGGCATGAAAGTATCTGGCCAATATCCATATCATGTATACGTGCAGATTCTAGAGAGCATGCTTGGATTCAAACCTGAACGAGCTGAGTCAGTTGACCTTGAAGGGTTCCTCAAGCAACATTCGTTTGTTGCCACCGTTGAGTGTGCCGCAGTCTTAGATATTAGCGAGGAAGAAGCGATAAAACGTCTGAAAATATTAAGATTGCAGCAGAAGGTTGAAGCCGTTCCATATAAATACGGTACTTTCTGGCGCTACATTAAAAATGAATAGCATGGACATCTCAATATCTTCATAGACTAAAAACAGGACACCGGCGTCGGCGTCCTGTTTTTTCTATAAGGAGTTGATTGAATGAAACTACTAACCTGGATCGGCAAAATCAGCTTAATTTTGGTTGCGTTTATGTTTTATTTATTTGGGCTGATGAAGATGTTTCCTGTAATGATAGGAGCATTTTTGCTTTTTGGCTCGATCCTCTTTGCCTTTCGCCCTGCCCTAAAAACAAATCGATTTAAAGGATTCAGATCTTAATCTTCAAGTAGCTCCTCAATTTGATCAAGAGTTTTCTCAAATAGCTGCATAGCTTGTTTGATTGGCTCAGAAGTAGTCATATCCACTCCGGCTTTTTTCAGCATTTCAATTGGATAGTCAGAGCTTCCCGTTTTAAGAAAATCAATAAATCGCTCAACTGCAGGTTGACCTTCTTCTAGAACTTGCTTTGAAAGTGCAGCAGCAGCACTGTAGCCTGTAGCATATTGAAACACATAAAAGTTGTAATAAAAATGCGGAATTCTAGCCCACTCAAACCCAATCTCTTCATCAACAACCATATCTTTACCATAATACTTAACATTTAAATCATAGTACATGGATGTTAATTCATCTGCCGTTAATGCTCCTCCTGCCTCAACTTTTTCGTGAATCATTTGTTCAAACTCAGCAAACATTGTCTGGCGGAAAACTGTACCTCTAAATCCTTCTAAGAAATAATTCAGGATATATAGCTTCTTCTCTTTATCATCCAGGTTCTTGATGAAGTAGTGGTGAAGTAAGGCTTCATTTAATGTTGAAGCAACCTCTGCCACAAAAATAGTATAATCACCATACACATACGGCTGATTATTTCTTGTATAATCGCTGTGCATACTATGTCCAAATTCATGCGCAAGTGTAAATAAATTATCTACATCATCCTGCCAATTCATCAGAATAAACGGTTTTGTTCCATATGCACCTGAAGAATATGCACCACTTCGTTTTCCTTTATTCTCATGAATATCAACCCATCTATTCTCGAATCCTTCAGTAAGCCTTTTAACGTATTCATCCCCTAAAGGTTTAACAGCCTCAATCACCTTCTGCTTCGCTTCTTCATACGTCACAGTAAATTCAACATCTTTAATAATTGGGGTATACAAATCATACATATGTAATTCATCCACACCCAAACATTTTTTTCGTAAATTTACGTAGCGATGTAATAACGGTAGATGTTCTTCAACTGTTTCAACTAATGAATCATATACACCTACTGGAATATGTGTCTCAGATAATGCTGCTTCTCTAGCATTTGCATATTTTCTGGACTGAGCATTAAATATATCACCCTTAACCTGTCCACTTAGTGTAGCTGCGAATGTATTCTTATACTTCTCATAAGTGCTGTATACAGCTTCGAATGCCGCTTTTCGAATCTCTCGATTTTCACTTTGCAATAACGGGACAAAACGGCCATGTGTAATCTGTACGTCTTCTCCCTTTTCATTCTTAATGGTAGGGAATGTTAAATCAGCATTATTTAATGCACCAAAAGCCTGACTGGACGCAAGAAGAGCTTCTTTCGCTCTAGCCAAAAGCTCTTCCTCTTTTTCAGAAAGAATATGTTCGCGCTGCTTTTTTAATTGATCAAACATGTGAGAAAAATCTTGAAGCTGTTTATGCTCAGCTACATAGCGACTTAATTGTTCTGGGTCCATTGCCAACAATTCTGGTGTAATGTATGAGGCTTTTTGCTCTAGTAAAGAAATAAGACCATACGCTTGATCATGAAGCGCCGCATAATAAGAATTTCCAGTGTCTTGATCATGTCTCATATGAGCATATGTAAACAGTTTCCCTAGTTTCTCTTCCAGTTCTAAATGTTTACTTAATGCTTGTAGAAGTGTGTCAGCTGACTCGCTAAGCTTGCCACGAAAAACCTCAACCTCTGTAACTTGTTCTTTAAACTCACGTGCTGCTTGTTCCCATTGTTTATCATTTAAGAAAATAGATTCTAGATCCCACGTATCATGAGTAGGGATTTCATGTCTTTCTAATACATTATTTGACAATGATTACACCTCCAATAAACTAGCCCAACATTTTAGAGCCTATATCTATTATCTCTGAATATGAAGGATATTGGGAGTATTTTGTCTTAAATTTGAAAGATTCTGATCCATTTGGTTTGCCTGATCAACTGATTTCGGCAACGAGACTGGTTTTATATAAAGATAATCTGTATGATTAAGCTTTTTAATCATTCCAAATGCCAAAAGCAATTGACAATATTCAAATACCATCTGGCTGATTAACTCATTAAGATCTAAGACTTGATGATTACGAAAAATAATCGTGCCATTCATCACAAATGTAGTTATATTGGATTCTAATACATGCTGTTCAATCATTTGGTTGAGAGGTAATAGGTGAAAGGTTTTGATAAGGAGGATCGTTTGCCATATATGAGGAGCCGTTTTGATTTGATGTTGTATGCTCAAAAACCAACCAGCTTCGGCGGGGAACTGACCTAGTGGAATCTTTTTTTGATATAACCATTTCGAAAATCTGATTTGACTTTTGGAAGGGTAGGATTTGAAGCCCTGATATCTCCAGCTTTTTTAATATTGAGCCATGATTTATATTGATAAGGAGCGATATCTCGAGGATAAAGAAGGTCTTCAATTGATAGAGTATTTTGGCGTTTGTAAGATAGTCTAGCTAATGCCCCATTTGTTGAATAAGATTGTAGTTCAAACAAGAATGCCCATAACTGCGTCTCACTGCAATAGTAGGTTACGTACATCTGCTCTAGCCTGTTGAGTCTAGACGTATTCCATTCAAATCCTAACAAGTGATACTGTTCCGCTTGTTTTCGACGCAGCCGATTGCCACCAAGAATCCAAATAGGAGTAATCCCCATACGACGATAACCCATGGTTCGTTCAAAAAATAACTCTTCGGAAAGAGGTGAACACTGATATTCAATAGCATATAGCTTTCCTTCAACCTTACATAATACATCTGGACGTTGCTGAATAAGTGGAAGATACATTTCTAGAGAAGCTTTTATCCCTTGATTGATTAACCAATGATAGATATCAAGCTTTCCTTTGAGGTGATATGGGGATTCGGGTTCGAGCGAGATGCGGCAGGTATGTTTCGTATGGTGAGCAAAATGCCATTGTCTTTTTGATCCTAACTTTAATGTTACGGCTGCACTGCATACAGGACATTTAAACTGTTGCTTTTTTCGTAAATCCATCAATTCACTTTCAAACCATTTGTCAGCCATCGAGATTCTTGTCCCATCTTGCAGGACTGCAGTTAGCATAGACTCACCTCCATAATAACCTATTTCGACAAGAACCATCAAAGACCTCTTTCTTTTCAAAAAAAAACAGCACCAGATAAAATCCGGTGCCATCATTCTTATTATCTCATTGAAAATTGACTACGTAATGCTGCGAGTGCTGCCGCTTCAAGAATGCATTTCCCGTATTCCTGAACACGATGAATGGTAATATCTGATTCAAATCCATACTCTAAAATATGACTTAACATATTGTCTTGCTCATCTTCTGAATACTGTTCATCATCAAACAAGATGTGCAAATAATACTGACCTTCAAAATGGAACAGTCGATTATCCAAATCAGTGTTCGCAAAACTATGGCTTAAATCAATAATGTCTTCAAAATCGCGGAATCCAATCATAAGTTCTAATGGCTCAGTCACACTGTCATCTTGTTCAAGCACTTCTGAATCATTATCAGTAGCCTGCGTCCCCTCATCAAGAGCATGCTTATCCTGCCAGTCAGGTACTTCGATTTTCATATTTCCATCTGTTACTTGTCCTCTAGTGACAAGGATCTCAAGTCCTCGATCCATCGCATGAACTTGTATCCATAATGGGCCATCCAATTCAAAGTCATCACGATTATTTGCTTCATTCATCATTTCAAAGAAGAGCTCTTCTCCACGCTCACGATTATACCAAATTTCGTCTCGTTCAAAACCTCTTGATTCTATATCTTTATACGTAATAAAAAATTTAATGGTCGTGTCATTGACGCGTTCGATATCCATAATCGCTCTCCTCCGATCATTTGCTCTAAGCAGGTCAACTGCTTGAATGCATATAGTTACACTTTACCCCATGAACTGAAACGTTAACCATTGTAGACAGTTTAAAGTGCTTACTTTTATTTTATGATAAATCGATTTAAAAAGGAATTATAAAAACAGATTTTTCGAAAAACAATCTGTGTTAAATGAATTCCTAATGTAGTACCCTATTTTCCTTGAAAGGCAACCTACTGTCAAGTACCTCGCTTTATAAAATAAAACCCCCTACATAAATATGTAGAAGGTTTATAATTAGTTAACAAGTCGCTGTGCTTCCTGCAATTGAAATGTACGAACTTTTCTAGGTAAAAAGCGACGAATTTCAGCTTCATTATATCCAACCTGAAGACGCTTTTCATCAAAAATAATTGGTCGACGTAAAAGACCTGGGTTTTCGCTAATAATCGTAAAAAGAGTTTGTAAAGACAAGTTCTCAACCTCTACATTTAGCTCTTGAAAAACTTTGGAACGAGTTGAAATGATCTCATCTGTTCCATCCTCTGTCATACGAATTACTTCTTTAACCTCGTCTACAGAAAGCGGTGCTGAAAAAATATTACGTTCCTCAAACGGAATCTCATGCTCTTCCAACCATGCTTTTGCTTTACGACAAGATGTACAGCTTGGTGAAGTTAACAATGTGACCATCTTACCAACCTCTCCCTTCAAGGAATCAATCATCCAACTAAAAATGAGAACATTTGTTTTATACATCATTTATTATACAGAAAATGTGACTAAAAGTATATAGTCGGCTACAAAAAAGTTATACAAAACTTCAACGATTACTGTATGACCTCTTTTGTATGTAACTATTGATGTATATTCCCCAGAAATTAAATTCTTAAACATAGTATACTAAAAATCTTTCTAAACAAAAATGTTTACTAAGTAATTTACAACTTGTTACTCAATTCAAAAAAAGTCTACCATAATTGGCAGACGATTAAGCAGTAAATTTATTATATGAATGAGGAGATGGGTTTTTAGTTGGACCTTTTTTCCAATTGTCTACATTTTTCTTCAGAAGATCCTTAAGCATTTCTCTCTTTTTCTTTTGTTGCTTAGCTTTATCTTTGTTTTTCAATTGGCACACCACCTTTAGCCGTTAGGCGCTTTTTCTATTTCTCCTACAGATTTTTTAAAGGTTACAGCTTGGTCAACATCATCATATGATTGTCCATATAAATCCTGATCCTTATATGTGTGAATATTCTCATAGGTATGTTTCATCTTTTCATAAATACTATGCTCTGACTCATCTGTTGGTGACCAGTACAAGATCTCAAGCTCATTAACCTTATTCGTTGCCAATGATTTTTTTCGATACCCTACAGATTGAGCATGAGTAAAACCTTCCCGAGCATAAAACCGATTACGCTTAACTGTGTCTGTCTCTTCATAATCAATAGGCTCAACCTCTAAAATAATTGGCTTTTCTTTAGCCTTAAGCTTTTCTAACAGCTGTTTACCTAAACCTTGTCCACGAGCCTTTTTAGAAACAAATAAATAATCAACAAATACAAAATCATCTGTCTCTACATACATTATAACATGATTTTCCCCTTCGTCTTTATGGTAAATCTCTGCTTTTTCCTTTAATAGTAGCTCCATGTGTTCTTTCGACTTCATCTCTTCAATTGGGAAGTACTTACTTAACTTTTCATACAGCTCATTTTTATAGCTCCTTATCGTTTCTCTTATTTACAATAGTTACGCATTAGTATATTCCTTTTTTAGATAAACTATAAACGTGAAACCACAGAAATAGGCTTGGGTATATTGGTTTAGCGGTTTGATTCAGTTAAGCAAGTTGGATTATTGATAAAGTGAGCTCTATATCGGCAAAGAAAACAAACAATTAAGTGAATTCCAACAATACCCCATAATAATCTGTTAAAAATTCAGTAGCGGGTGGCACGGCGCGGAAAGTCTGCATATTCTACTCTCACTACTTTATCCCTTAAATCAAACAACGAACGATCCTATTTTTAAGAATCGTTCGCCGCTTTCATTCATTTGTATACACTTGTCTTGTTAAGGTGAATAGTTAACGCCTTGACTATACCTGTTGCTCGCATCCCATAAAAGGAATTCAGTAATGCCTTCTTCTTTTAATCCTCTTATTTGATCTTCCACTTGTTCTTTTCCATATGTCTGCCAATCTCCATCAGGCAGGTAACTTGCTGTGAAATCCTGAAGCCATGGACGAGAGATCGGCCCATCCTCTAACTCGTCAAGTAGTGCATTTTCGACCTTTGCATATTCTTTCGACATCTCATATGGATGAAGATCGGGCTTATCTATTCCAAAATATGATGTCCAGTGACTTGGGTAAATCATAGATGAAATAACATCTACATTGTCGGAGATCCCTAAAAAGCTTTGTCCAATACCTGGTGCATACTCAACCGTTGCTGCATAGCCAAAAATATCAACGGATACATCGACATCATAGGCACTTAACTCTTCATTTGCGTATGCAACAAAATCATTTACAGCATTAACTCTCCGGTGAATATTATCGCCATCTCCACCTTCATATTTCCCAGTATCATACTCAAGATCTTCGTCTCGATTTTCAAAGCCTTCTGGAAAACGGACATAGTCGAATTGAATTTCCTGGAATCCCATTTTGGCTGCTTCTTCAGCTATATCCACATTGTACTCCCATACCTCTTCAAGAAACGGATTCACAAATGCTTCTCCACGCCCATTTTTCCAAACCTTACCGTTATCTGTAAATGACAAATCAGGTCGTTCCTCAGCTAGCACTGAATCTTTAAAAACAACGATTCTTGCAATTGGGTAGATATTATTTTCTTCTAATACATCAAACATTTTTTCTGGATCACTTATGTAATTCTGGGCAATATCATAAAAAGGAGAATCTTCATCCGGTCGATACGTAAGATGACCATTGTCTTCTTTAATATCAATAACCATTGAGTTAAGTTCTGTATCATTTAACATATTAACAAGCGTGTTAAATCGTTCACCACCTGCTGAATTTCCAGTCACGTAAATTCCCTTTACTCCGTCCTCTGGATAATCAAATTGGCGATCTGAGCTATGTACAAAACGTGCTAATCGATCAGGAAGAGTAAAGGTTTTAATACCTGATAGTTTGTGTTCAAGCTCCTGGGCCACATGTTCCGCATCTGATTCCGCCTGCACTTCAGAAGTTATACCGAAAACGGCTACACCTACAGCTACTGCTGTTACTGTTTGTTTCCACAATGTTGCCACATCCTTTCTATTAGTTAATCTTCATCTTTTGCATCCCAATCCTCAGGGATCGGTTCATTTAATTCTAGTTCAATCGCTTTCCGCTTTAATTCAATTTGTTTTTTGTACGATTCAAAATGATTTTTACTTACGACATATTCTTCCCCATTATGAATAGCTTTAATGTTTCCTGAAGCAACTTGACCTTTAATGTATGCCAATGGCAAACCTAGATAATCCGCTAGTTCTGGTAATGATATGTACATGCGCAACCTCCAAGGCGAGTATAACGTTTTTTGAAGAGTTACAACACCCATCATGGAAAAATATATAATTTTACGTATTTAGTTTTTACTTTACCCGTTCTAAAAAAATACATGCCTAAAATGTAAATATAAAAAAACCAAATCATTATGTAGTTTGACTCACATAACGGTTTGGTTTTTTGTTTTAACATCGTTCTTCTCACTATTGAATAGGCAGGATATATTTTATGACTAAAAAGAAATGTAGAATGGTTCCTCCTAGTACAAATAGGTGCCAAACTGCATGGTGGAACTTAAAACCCCTCCAGATATAAAAAACAGTACCAAGACTATAAAGGACTCCCCCACCTATTAAAAAAAGTGTTCCTTGTAAAGGTAGAGTCATGACAATGGGTTTAATCGCAAACATCGCCATCCATCCCATTAATAAGTAGAAAACGGTTGATATCACTAAAAACTTTTTCACAAAGAATATTTTAAAGACAATACCTAACGTTGCAATACCCCATATGATCCCAAAAAGAGTCCATCCTAAAACCCCTTGAACAACAATGAACAAAATGGGAGTATAGGTACCAGCAATAAATAGGTAGATCGCTGAATGATCAAGTATTTCGAATAAATCCTTTGCTTTTCCAGGAGGAAAGCTGTGTACCAATGTCGATGACGCATACAATATGAGCATGGACGTTCCGTAGATCGAAAAACTAACGATATGCCAAACATTGCCGTAGAGACTCGCAAAAACAATTAATAACGTTAAACAAGCAATACTAATTAAAGCTCCAATACCATGTGTAATTGCATTTGCCAATTCTTCATCTTTAGAGAAGACATGTGTAGCTGCCAAGCAAAACCCTCCCTCATTCAAAAATTTATACTTCAGTATATAAACGAACAATTTTGTTGCAACTAAGTTGTTCCTGTCTATATAATAGATAAACTAATCCTACCAGTTTTAAGTCAGCATTGAAAGGAGTGATTACATGAGAGATGTAACACTTGTCCAAATTTTTGATCATCCTATTACACAAAAATACGTCAAACGTTCAGGTATGGCACATGCTATTGCTTGTGCGTATCATGCGTTTAAACTTTCTCTTGAACATAACGTGAATCCAGATATGGCTGCTAAAGCTGCCCTCTTGCATGATATTGGTCATTACACATGGTATCGTAACGGCAAATGGGACTACTCATTATACAAAGAGAATGATATACACGCCATAAAAGGAGCAGAGCGAGCGCACAAACTTCTTATTAGACTTGGTGAGCATCCGAAATCAGCAAAAGAAATTGCTTTAGCCGTGTTATTGCATACCGATTCCTACCTACCTCATGGTGAGCTTCACCTTAAACCATTACAAAAGGTGGTCCATTTAGCTGATGAAGCTGACGAGGAACCGAGTGGAGGACATCATTATCGTGTAATTGATGACAAAAAAGCTCGTACCATGCTTGCGAAGCTTGATCAACAAATTGATGATGAATTAAATAAATTAACACTAGACGAACTCAATTCTCCTTCTTGATACGGCTGATAAATGATTCTGCTTGATCAATAGGTAGCATCCCATCAATTCTTTGCTCAACATTGCCGTTTTCATCTAAAAATAATGTGGTTGGAATTCCGACCACATGATATTGATTCATCATGCCGCCTGAACGATCAAGCCACGGATCAAATGACGCCTGATAATGAGTAAGGAAACTCTGTAGCTGCGACAGATCTGAATCTAGTTTGGTTAAGTGAATTGGAATAAAAGGTACACCATTCTGCTCGATACGATCTGAGAATGAAACAATATACGGCATCTCCTCCTGGCATGGGTGACACCAGGTCGCAAAAAAATGAACAACTGCTTTTTTCCCTTGATAATCCTCCAACGAATGTTTGCTCCCTGCTAGACTTTCCAATTGAGTACCTGTTGAATGATTAGCCATTGCTTCCACTGGCATATGAATCCAAAGTACAATCATAAGTGCAACAACAAAACGTAAATAAAATGAATAATAAACCTTCATAAGACTCCTCCTTTTTGTATCCTGTCAGCCTTGATATAATAGAATGGAAAAAGAATTTGGGGAGATGATTTACGTGACTAAAATTCAAATAAGCCAAATTGTAGCTATACTCGTGCTTATCGGTTTTATGTACTACACCTTACAAACTGGGGACCGAATGATCTATTTATTTATTCCCATCGCCTTCATTAATATTCTGCTATGGACTTTACGCCAACGTGAAAGAAAGGTTCTTCGAGATCATAAGCCTGATGCTGATGAGTAATTTGATGAATAATTTTTTGTGTAGCATTCGGCTTACTAATTGATTGAGCTTGCTGTAAATAAACTAAACGAGCAGCAGGGTTGTTTAGAAATGTATAAACTGCATCAAGCAATTGATGGCTATTTCGAGCATATATGGCCGCTTTTTTGTCTTTAAGTAACTGAGCATTCTCTACCTCTTGTCCTTGAATAGGTTGATACAAAACAACGGGTGTATCTGTTGTTAATGCATGGGCAAGTGTTTGCCCCCCTGCTTTTGTAATCAACACATCTGAAAGATGCACATAATTTGAGAAATGCTCAGTAAAAGAGATGAAGTGGATAGAATGACCTTGTTTTGAAGCATGATTATATGGATGAACCTGTTCATTTGTACCTGTCATACATAAAATAGTTAGATTCGAAAGTACCTGTAACGACTCTAGAATGCTTTCATATGGAGCAATACCTTCTCCACCACCCGCAATCATGACAATCTGTTCATCTTCAGTAAATCCAAACATACTTCTTCTCACTGATTTTGATATTACTTGATCTTGATCTTTCTCTACGGGAATTCCATAAGAATAAACAGACTTATCTTGCTCCAATGAAGGTGGAAGTGTAGCTAAACCAGACAGGAAATAGCCTGTTACTTCCGAATGAATCGCCAGCTGATGAAAGCCAAAATCTGTACAAATATGATATAGGGGTGTGTGTATACCAAGCTTTTGTTTCCAAATAGCTATGATTCGAGTCACATATGTATGAGTAGAAATAATAAAGGGTATCTCGGGATCTGCTAGAATCAGTGCTAATTTTGAATAAAATACTGTAGCCAATAAATCATGTGTAACGTATGTAGTTTCAGATTTTGCTGTATTATGATACAAAGTACCCCATATTGAGGGCGCGTTTTTAATTAACTTGTAATAGCTTGTCCGAATGAATTCACTCTGCCATCTTGGAAGTAGACTAAACAGATCAAGGATCTGTGGTTGGAAGTTGGTTTGTTTTTTTAACTCATTTGATAAAATGGTTGCTGTTTTTGTATGTCCATATCCAATCGATACATGCAAGATTAACGGTTCCGTATGCAAATAAACCAACCTCCATTATCTAAGCACCATCTTCAATAGGCTAAGTATATGGATTTCCGATGCTTTTATTCACTTTGATAAAAAGTCTAATAGAGGAATCGACTGTAAAAGATATGGTATGATACAAATGACATACGTAGTAATGGAGGATGAATAGAATGAAAACCGTTTTTTCAGGTATACAACCAAGCGGTACTGTCACGCTCGGAAATTATCTTGGAGCGATGAAACACTTTGTAGACATGCAAGAAGACAATCATTGTTATTTTTGTATCGTAGATCAACACGCAATTACACAACCGCAAGAACGTCTTAAATTAAGGGAAAACATTCGCAATCTTGCCGCCCTTTATGTAGCTGTTGGACTCAATCCAAAAAAAGCAGTGCTGTTTGTTCAATCTGAAGTTCCCGCTCATGCTCAGCTAGGTTGGATGATGCAGTGTATTTCATACATAGGTGAATTGGAGAGAATGACACAGTTTAAAGACAAATCAACTGGCAAAGAAGCGGTTTCAGCTTCATTGCTTACCTATCCGCCGTTGATGGCAGCAGATATTTTGCTTTATGGCACAGACATTGTTCCTGTTGGTGAGGATCAAAAACAGCATTTAGAATTAACGCGGAATCTTGCCGAACGCTTTAACAACAAATACAACAATATCTTTACAGTTCCCGAAGTTCAAATTCCAAAAGAAGGCGCTCGTATTATGTCCCTTCAAGAACCAACAAGTAAAATGAGCAAATCTAGTCCAAACCCTAAAAGCTATATTTCTATTTTGGATGAACCCGCTACCATTCGAAAGAAAATCAAAAGCGCGGTAACAGATACTGAAGGAACTGTTCGCTATGACAAAGAAAACAAACCTGGAGTAGCTAACCTGTTAACAATCTATTCTGCTTGTTCAGGTGAATCCATCTCGGCCGTGGAAGAGCGCTACCGAGATAAAGGGTATGGTGATTTTAAATCGGATCTTGCAGAGATCGTTGTGAACACTCTTTCTCCGATTCAAGAAAAATACAAAGAACTCATTAACTCCAAAGAACTTGATCAAATTTTAGATGATGGAGCCGAGCGCGCAAACACGTATGCGACTCGAATGCTTCATAAAGCCGAGCGAGCAATGGGACTTGGTCGTCGCACACGATAAGCAAAAAAGCAGTAGACCCATAATTGGTCTACTGCTTTTTTCTATAAAAAAAAAAAAAAACGAATGCAAATGCATCCGCTTAGTATCCGCTATTTTTCTTCATGATTTTACCTACAAAAAAGGATAATCCCAATGTTCCAACCAAAAGAATGATTGTAAACACTTGCATAACCAAGTATGCTAATCCATCCATTGTTTCGCCTTGCATGTAACCGCCTCCACTACTGTTTTCTTCAGTATAGTAGAAGTTTGTACGTAAGTAAACCTAAACTGATGGTTATTTTACGCTCTCTGGATGTTCTTGTTCCCAAAGTTTCTCGAAAAAAGACTGGCCCTTAATCATAGCTTCACATAACTCATAATGACGACTTGTCCAACCAGATTGTACCTCATGAACAAAACGGCCCCATGCTTCCGAGCGCTCAAGGTATTGAATCTCTTCATAGGACTCCGGCCTCCACTCAGTATACCAATATCGTACCTCTGCATCCGTGCCTGATTGTTTGAGCTCATCAAGGACCATATAGAGAAGGAGCTTTAACTGCCTTTCCTTCCTTGTCAGACCAATCATCTCGTCGGGTGAAGGAGAGAGTATATGATATTCCTTTGAAACAAAGGGAGTTTCAAGATCGTACTGCTTCCATTGCCCGTTCTCCAAATGCTCATACACAAGTTGCTGCTGTCTAGGAGTTAAGCGACTTTTGCGGATAGGTGTTTGATACCCTGCTGTATCCACGGCAAGAATTCTTCTTCCATCTGATGCGATAAAACAATAATCCAGTTGAATTCTGGACATATTTTTTCGCAAGTAACTTTTTTGATACACTTCTTGAAGCAGTTCTTCAGGTAGGTCTAATAACTCATTTTCCAAATAATCCATCAATTGTTCTGACACATTAATTAAAATGACTTGATCGAGGACCTCTACACGATCACTCGGACGCCATTCCACAAAATCACATACATTATAGCCGTTCTCTTCCCCTTCAAACCAGTTAATCCACACATCACGCATGACGACCATTATAAAACCTCCTTGCGAGCAAATTCGATAGTACCCACAGTATAGGCAATGGTTAACCAGTTTATTCCACAGTGTTCATACTCTTTAAAACTTCTTTTAACCACGTCTCACATTCTTCACCTGTAAAACGCAACCAATCGTCCGTTTTCCATTCAGGACGCTTTGTACTTGATGCTCGTGCAAGCTGATAGCCAACATAATACCCGAGCATAGCAGGAATCCTAAGCCGAGCGTCCCCATACAAATATTTTCGATGCTTGGATCGACCTTGTTGATCAAGATTTGGTGCGATCCATTTTCTATACCATTTTTGTTTCCATTGATCCTGATGCAGTGAAGTCCAAGGGGCGAGTTGATCTTCTCCAAAAAATTCAAGAACCGCGCACTCTGCTAGTCCTTCCATATACATTGATTCTAAAAGAGTAATGGATTCTTCTGTTTTTCCTGTTTGTAAAAGCCGAACAGTATGATGATATTCATGCAACACTAATGCCTCAATCTCTTTCTGCAAAAGATGTGGACCAATAAATAAAAATATAGCAAATGGAAAACTGACACCAGCTTTTTTAGCCGGGTCTTCAAACGCAGGATTGATCGGCAGCAAATAAATTGGTATATCTGGTCCATTCCACTGCTTTTTTAATTTCATAAAAAAGGTTTGCACATCCTGCCAGACAGTAAGCTCTAAAAATGTGGTTAATTCTTCATTGCTTTTTTTCTCAGCCAGAAATAAACCCTGATCTATTAAAAAGGAATGCAGTGACTTTGCGAACTCTTCATCAAACCATTTGGTTAGCGGTTCAACAAAGAAACTCTTCTGAGCGTTGATATATTCTTTTTTACTCCGATTTGATTGGACATCTTGCAAGTACCATTTCACCCATTTATCCGTTCGAACGACACTCAAGATATTACTCCTTTCTGATCCTTTTCATAATTCTCGACAACGTTCCACACCAATAAACTTGACTTCCTATGTGGCAACTTTCACAATTAGAATAAGAAGTACAAGACTTTTCTAAGGAGAATCATTATGGCTAATTTGGACCTGAAAAATCTTCAATCGTTTAAAACAGAATTAACACGCTTTATGATGACGTATAAATTTGCTTTAGATGAAATGAATACAAAAATAAAAATTTTACAGGAAGAATTTGAATACGTACACGAGCATAACCCCATTGAACATATAAAGTGTCGCTTAAAATCACCCGAGAGTATCTTCAAAAAAGTGATTCGAAAAAACTGTCCACTCTCTCTTCAAAGTATTAAATCTCATATAAAGGATATTGCCGGAATCCGAATTACATGTTCGTTTCTTTCTGATATCTATACACTTTCTGATATGCTACAAAATCAAAGTGATATTCGTGTGCTTGAGGTAAAGGATTACATAAAGGAGCCTAAGGAGAATGGGTATCAAAGTCTACATCTAATTCTGGAGCTTCCTGTTTTTATGACAGACCGCACAGAATATGTTTGCATGGAGGTACAGATTCGTACGATTGCTATGGATTTTTGGGCAAGCCTCGAACATAAGATTTATTACAAATACAACTCAGAAGTTCCTACACATTTATTAAATGAACTAAAAGAAGCAGCTGACTCCGCTGCAGCATTAGATCGTAAAATGGAAGGTATTCACAAAGAAGTAGACACCATAAAAAAACGAAAAAAAGTATATGAGGATGCAGAGGATACCAAACTCACGATCCAAGATCAAACCTTTGAGTTACCTGCAGACCTGTTAAAGTTACTTGAATCGAATGATGAATAAATGATTCTGAGAGCGGCACACTTCTTATTGAAGTGGTTCTGCTCTTTTTTTATTTCTTTACTTTGTAAGCGACTTCTATTGATTCTCTTTGCTTCAAGTGATACTCTGCTAACAGATACTCTTTTATCCCTTAAAGCGTTACAATTTGGGGAGATGAACTCTCTAAAAGGAGATACGTATGTTAACTAAAACTGCACAATCCAGTACAGATGCCTATACAAGCTTTACTAGAAACGAATGGTCATCCTTAGCCTATCAAGCTTCCGTCAGCCTTACAGACGAAGAAAGAACCCAGCTTCAAGGTATTAACGAGACCGTTTCTCCTGATGAGGTAGAAGAAATTTATGTACCTTTAAGCGAACTACTATATATGCATACAACTCATGCTGTAAACCTTCATAATGATCAAAACCGTTTTTTTCATAGAGAAACAAAAAAAGTGCCTTTTGTAATTGGCATTGCCGGAAGCGTTTCCGTCGGTAAAAGCACCACAGCCCGCTTAATTCAAGCTCTAATTAGCCGTTGGCCGAATCGACCAAAAGTAGATTTAGTGACAACAGATGGCTTTCTATATCCTAATAAAATTTTAGAAGAACGCGGATTAATGAAACGAAAAGGATTTCCCGAAAGCTACGACATCCGAAAGTTAGTCCGGTTTCTATCTGATATCAAATCAGGACGTAAAAGCACAGACGTCCCACTTTATTCTCATTTAACCTACGATGTGCTGAATCAACAGACTCAACATGTAGAGGAACCAGACGTTGTGATTGTTGAAGGAATTAATGTCCTACAAGTAAACAAAAAAGACCGACGCATCTCACCGGTCTTCGTATCAGACTTCTTCGACTACTCCATTTACGTAGATGCAGAAGAAGAAAATATCATCAAATGGTACGTAGATCGATTTAAAGTTCTTCAAAATACCGCCTTTCAGGATCCTAACTCCTTCTTCCACCGCTATCGCCATTTAAGCGAAAAAGAAGCCGAAGAGGTTGCTCTATCCATATGGAAATCCATTAACGGCGTGAACCTCGAAAAAAATATCCGACCCACCCGCTATCGTGCCGACATGATCCTAACAAAAGGAACAGGTCACCGCGTAGAACAGGTACAAGTCAAAAAAAGCTAAAAACCAAAACCACGCAGAGAGATCTGCGTGGTTTGTTGTTGTGCGCTGCTTAGCTGGAATCCGTGGTGGTGTAGTTGGGAGGGTTGCTCTTTACTGATTTTTGGCTCTCTTTACCGATATCTCGTTCTCTTTACCGATATCTTGCTCTCTTTACCGATATCCGGCTCTCTTTACCGATATCCCGCTCTCTTTACCGATATCCCGCTCTCTTTACCGATATCCTGCTCTCTTTACCGATATCTGCGGCTCTTTACCGATATCCGGCTCTCTTTATCGATATCCGCACGCTCATCCTTGATTCCTGTCCCTCATACTCGATTCCTACCTCACATCATGATCCCGCAACTCCGCAACACCATCCACTCGTCCAGTCCTACACTAGCCACATCTCTTTCGGGTTCATCTGATAGATTCCATTATTTCGGTTCATAAAGTGGCAGATAATCCATTCACGGCGAATGGTTGCATAGTCGTCATAGTATTCTTGAATATGTTCATTAATTTCTTTTTCCTCATAGGATTTGCCTTCTTCTAATCCTCGCAATAAGTATTCTAGGACAACCAGTTTCTTTTTTCGTTGAGCAGGAAATGTTTTGAGTTTGTTTTGAGCTGTGAAAAAGTTTTTAATAATGGACGTTTTGTCATCTGTACTCATGTTAAAGTCTTTGTTCATCTCACTCTCCCCTATCTTTGTCACGGCAATAGCTAGTGCGTATAATGTTTTTTCATTTAGATGATAATAAATAGTATTTTTGTCTCGAACTTGCCTTACCACATCAATCTCTTTTAATTTCGCCATATGATGCGAAATCGTAGGTGGCTTTAATCCCAGTTTCCCTGCAATCGCTTGACCATGTAGCGGGCCTTTTTTAAGCATTGACACAATTTGAATTCTTGTTGTGTCACCCATCACCTTATGAAAATTAACCATCCGACTAAGTTGCATGCTTATCCCTCCATCTAATTTGATATTAATCTAATTAGATGTATATGTAAATAGATAAACATAAAAAGAGAGCACCACAATAATCATCGTAGTACCCGAAACTCAATTAAAATGAGCTCCCACTAACTCAACCAACTTGTTATTTTCCTCTACAGAAATCGAGTACGTAGTATGAGTATCCTCCGGTTTCATAAAGACACCTTTTTCATCTTGCTCGCCAATCCACACCCATAAGCTTTGTTGTTTGGTTTCATCTTGATAAAAATCTACTTTGTATTCAGCCTGAGCCATATTAACAATCCCATCATCCTTTACAGCTGATGTGAGTATGAGCTCAAAAGCATCAATGGATTCTGTATCCTCAAATATCTTTTCATCTGTTCCCTTCATTTTTGAAACGATGATCTTATTTATATCGTCACCAACCGAGAGAACAGCAGGTTCATCTGCCTGGCAACCTGAAAAAAGTAATAGCATAATTAATATACTGATCATGCAAATGAATCGATTTCTCATTTCATCCACCCCTATTATGTATAATCATTCGGCGCGGACAACCAAAACCCCTTCACTCCACACAACAATAAAAAAACCCGCCAAAAACGGAATCCGTTTTTGGCGGGTTTTCTACTAGTTTAAGAGATTAACCTTTGAACATTTGAACGAACATTTTACCGTAAGGGCCGCCATCTACAATACCAATTCCAACATTTGTGTAATCAGCTTTAAGAATGTTTTCACGGTGACCTTGTGAGTTCATAAGTGCTTGGTGTGCTGCTTCAACTGTTTGGTTTCCAAGCAAGGTTTTCACCAGCTGTACGATACTCAATTCCGAATTGATCCATCATTTGGAATGGAGAACCATATGTCGGAGAGTTGTGGTCAAAATAGTTATTGTCAATCATATCTTGAGCTTTCACACGTGCAACCTCAGCAAGTTCAGGATCTGCTTTAAGTGGTGCAAGTCCTTGTTGCTCACGTTCTTGGTTCACTGAATCTAGCATTTGTTGCTCTTCTGCAGAGAATTCAGCTGATGCATCAGAATCAGAATCTGCTTCTTCTGCTTGTGGTGCCTCTTCTTCTGGTTGAGCTTCTTCTTCAGTTGGTGCAGGTGTTTCAGCTGGTTGCTCTTCCACTTGTTCTGGCTCTTCAACTACTTCAGCGCCAGGCTCTTCTGCTGCTTGCTCAAAGTCGTATTGATTAATGAAATCAATGACCCATTGCCCGTCTTCGAAGTTAATATCTTGTGCGCCAGGGAAGTTAGCTAGGCAGTTAAATGCCTGTTGTGCATCCTGTGCATCAAACTGAATTACGTAAGGTCCTCCTACGTATGTATGATTGGAAGCTGCGTCAGCTTGTCCAGAAAATCCAACTGCAGTGATTGCCGCTGCTGCAGCAGATGATAAAACGATTTTTTTGAAATTCATGATGAATTCCTCCTCGATGTGTATTTTGTTTCAACTACAATTTGCATCTTAGCATAGGATTTTTATATGGATCTATGGTAAAAGTTTCATCAGTAGGAAGTTTAATAGAGGATAAATAAAGCGATGATCTCGCTTGTCTCTAAGCATCAGTCAGTTCCCTCTCTCCATCAAAAAGGAAATATGTCAAATTATCCGGGATCTTTAATATTTCGTTACATAACTGTAAAAATAGGCGTTTACCCCATTACTATCAAGCTTTTAAGCGAATTCACACCCTAATTGGATATATTTACACCACCCATTACCGTTAAAAGTTTGGTAGTTTAAAAGGCAGATTGTATACAGGAGGTTTTTTCATTGAAAAAGAAATTGTTTACTAGTTTTTTAGTAGTAGGCTTGCTTGCTACATTCACTCAGGTAGCAGATGCACAGTCAACACATTCCATTCAAAAAGGAGAAACACTTTCTTCTATAGGAGATCAGTACTCCATTCCAGCGGCAGCTATAAAAAGAAGTAATAATCTTTCTTCTGAGCATTTGATTGCTGGTGAAACATTAACGATCCCCGCAGTCGTTTCGCAAAATGAAAAAGAATTGCTTGCTCGTCTCGTACACGCGGAAGCTAAAGGTGAATCCTATGCCGGTAAAGTGGCTGTTGCTACCGTTGTTTTAAATCGTGTCGACAGCGATCTATTTCCCGACTCGGTTAATGATGTTGTATATGAGCGCAGTGCATCTGGTCACTATGCCTTTTCACCAGTACTTGATGGATCGATCTCAAACACAGCAGATAGCGAATCGACTCGTGCAGTTGAAGAAGCACTTCAGTTTAGAGGTCAAGGTCAAAACTCACTTTACTTCTATAATCCAGAAACAGCAACAAGCAAATGGGTTTCTACTCGTGAACAAACCATTGTGATTGGAAACCATGTATTCGCCAAATAAATGTATAAACAGTTTGTCCCGACCTCTTTTCATAAAAAGAGGTCTTTTTACTTAGCTTATAACCTCGTAACCAGGGAATACACTATAGTAGAAGAGCAAATCGGGGGGCTGTATATGACACGTATCACGTCGACACCATCATTACGAATGCACCGAGTTCTGCAACATCGCTTGCAAAATGCGGTCAGACCTAATTCTGTTGCACAGATTGATCCACTGTCTCCATCAGCTCGCATTACGGAAGTTGTCTCAAATGAATCTGCAAATTATTTATATGATTACGAACGTAGTAGTTGGGTGAATCGATTTCGAACGACGTTAAAAATGTTTTATCAGAAAGAACGGCAGCTCTGGAAAGAATTGCGTGCTAAAAAACGAGGGATTCTACAATTTGAACGCTTTGTAGAGGCATGGAATGAAACGGCAAACCAAATAATCAAACTAGAGAACCTTGGCCTGCCCACACAAAATCGTTTGCGAGCGTATTTAGAAGAACAATCCACAACACTCCATCAATTAGGAATTAAAATAGAGGATTTAACACTTGTTCTTCACAAGCAAACCTTGATTAAAGCTGTTAATCAAGATAAAAATAGCCTCCATTCACTGCAAACGATCAAGTATTCATTATATAAGAACTATCATCAACTATTTTCAATTACAGTCGATGAATCCAAGCAATCACCCTATGAAACAACACCTGTTGACGTAAAAGGTCTTATATTTGAACAACATGGATAAACTATCTAAGACACAGTCGTGACCTACGACTGTGTCTTTTGCTACAATAAAAAGAGTAATGACCAGAAAGGAGCCCAAACATATGAAAATACTTGCCTCTCATACACAAATAGATTTTGACGGGTTGGCTTCTTTAATTGGCGCTAAACTTTTACATACTGATGCCATCATTGTTTTACCTTCACAGCAACAAAAAGGTGTGAAGGACGTTTTGTCACTCTATCGAGATATGATTCAAGTGAACTCTATCGAATCAATTGAATGGAGTAATGTAACTGAAATCATTCTATTAGATGCATCTAACTTAGATCGATGTGGGATTCCAAAGGAAAAACTTATTCCAGAACTACCTATTACCATATTTGATCACCATGACAACAAACCAGAGCCACTAGCTACCACCGTTATTCAAGAAGATGTTGGAGCTTGTGTGACCTTAATGATTGAGCAACTTCAACAAAAGCAAATTCCAGTCACCGAACCTGAGGCGACGTTAATGGCTCTTGGATTGTATAGTGACACCGGTTCATTTCAACATAACCATACAACAGAGCGGGATCTTTTGGCCGCTGCGTTTCTCCACAGTAAAGGAATGGAACTTGAGATTATTAAGCCTTTTTTAGAGGAACAACTAACAAAAGAACAGCAACTTCTATCTACACAATTGGCTGAAGCATGTGATGAATATGTCGTTGAAGGAGTTCGGATTGCTATTTGTTCTTCAAAACGAGACTCCTTTTTAAATGGGCTTGCAACCATTACGGAAAAGTTAGTAAGCACCATTGATAGCGACGCAGTAATTGCTGTAGTACAGATGGGTGCAAACACTTACGTGACTGGCAGAAGTCAATCTAGTCGATTAAATCTGCAAACATTAACTGCACATTTTGGAGGTGGTGGACATAAACAAGCCGCTGCCGCTTCAATTAAAGATCAGTCCATTAATGTCGTATTAGAAAAGATTAAAAAACAGCTACCGAAGTGTATCCAACCCGCTGTTACAGCTGGTTTAATGATGTCCTCCCCCGTTCATACCATTAATGAACAGGACACAATTGACGAGGCAACTGCAACGTTAATTCGATATGGGCATACTGGAATGCCGATTGTAGATGACTCTGGTAAGGTTACAGGTATGCTGTCACGAAGAGACCTAGATAAAGCACAGCGTCATGGCTTAGGACATTCTCCAGTTCACGCATATATGAGTAAAGAGTTACTTTATCTCGATTTAGAAGCTACCGTAGACGATATCCAAGAAACGATGATGGCCCATAATATTGGACGAATTCCCATACTTGAGCAAGAGAATTTAGTAGGGATTGTTTCACGATCAGACATTTTATCGATTTTGCATAACGAAGAAAAACGGAAACAATTAGAATCCGACGCCAAACGCTTTACCAACCAGTCTTTAGCCAAAGAACTGCCTACCCACTATACAAAAACCATCTATGACCTACTTGTTTTAATTGGAGAACAAGCTAGTTTGCGTGGTATGAATAGTTTTTTAGTAGGTGGTGGGGTACGAGATTTATTACTTAAGCGACCTAATGAGGATTTAGACATTGTGATAGAAGGAGATGCCATTGGGTTTGCTCGCGAACTTGCGCAAGCTTTTGGAGGAACCATCAAGTCTCACGAAACGTTTGGAACGGCAATTTGGACAACGGAATCCTCTAGTAAAGTTGATCTTGCCACCGCACGCTCTGAACATTATGAACAGCCAGCTTTTCTGCCAGAAGTCTCGCCTTCTAGCATTAAGCAAGACCTGTCGAGACGAGATTTCACCATTAATGCGATGGCTTTAAGTCTTCACCCGAATACTTTTGGCGAACTTCTTGATCACTTTCATGGTCAACGTGACTTGAAAAATGGTCAAATACGAATCTTGCATTCACTTAGTTTTATCGAAGATCCTACCCGAATATTTCGAGCCGTTCGGTTTTCGCAACGATTTTCTTATCAGATTCATCCAAATACAAAAGCCTTAGCCCAAGATGCCGTTACTCCGTTACAAGGATTATCTTCTACCCGAGTAATGCATGAGCTCGATTTAATGCAGCAGGAAAGCAAGCTTCAAGAATCGTTACACTCACTTGATCAGCTTGGTGTCTGGCATACGCTTTTAGGAGAAGAGCCAACCGAGAAACACTGGCAGCATATCGAGCAATTGATGGAGAATGAATTGGACGAACCCTTTATCTTACTTGCAGCTCTTGCCTATCAAGGGAATGGACAATTTCTCGAATCCATTCAAAAGTACGCCTTATCTGCTAAAGACATAGCTCTACTCAATACCGTATCTGAGAATGACATATTTGAAACACAACAGGATTGTAGCTTAGGAGAATGGCATCAACAGCTCCACTTTATGCCAAGCAGAAGCATTTTATTTATCGGACTGACCCCTGAATTTCAAATGGGAGAATCACTTTTACAATACGTCGAGCACCGAGATGCATTGCAACCACTACTGAGCGGTCGCGACCTTTTGCACGAATTACAGCTAGATCCTGGCCCTATTTTTACAACCATTCTTACAAAAGCATTCAGCCTGCAGCTTGACGGCAAGCTACTAACAAAAGAAGAGGCCTTATCTTGGGCTGAGTCCTACTATAAAGACCCTGAAAGCGAGTAGCTTTCAGGGTCTTTTGCTAGGCGGAGGTATGGAGCTGATAGTCTTATAGGCATGGGAGAGGCCTTTTTAATAAAATGAGCTGCCCCCTCTACTTGCGAGACGCTCTCCTTACACGCAAGATCTCCTTTCCGACATGCGAACCTCTATACGTACATGCTAGATCCACTGTCAATTATCTATATAAACCTGTCTCTCTTCTCCTCTTTCTAGTTGATATTCAAACAAACCAAGCACCCTACTCCCCATAAATGCGCTTTCTTCTTTCATGTATAAAAGAGACTGTCCATCTCTACTAACAGTTGGTTGCAGGACTGCCTCATTTATTCCAAGTGCCTCTCCTTCTTTTGCAAGATCAGTATCAAAATAGATGAGATCATACATGTAATTTCCACCTTCATGCAAATTCGTAACCGCTTGATAAATAAGTTGATCATCCGAGAACCACATCACATCCGAAAGGACCATTTCTTCTTTTTGATCGGTAACCACAGAGATTAGCTCATCATCCGAAAGAGAGATTTCATACACTCGATCGGTTGCTTCAAACATTGAATCTACTGAACTGTTGCTATAATCATCTGGCATTAATACAAATGCTTTAGATTCTTCCTCATCTAAAACAAGTGACCTCATTGAATACGTATCTATCTCCGTTAGCTTTTCTAAATTAGCTGAATTCAAATCATATGAATAGAGGTCATACTGGTTTGGCGGGTCATCTGAAACCCGGTCTGGCTCAGTTATCGCGGCAGATGCAATGAGATATAGCTCACTTGTTTCTTGCCCAACAACAAGTTCCGTTATCTCCCCATTTACAGCGAGTAACTCTATTTGTTTACGCGAATATGGATCCACCTCAATTAGCATACTTTCTGTTCTGTTCTCAGCTTGAAACTCTTCTAAAACATTAGCGTTTGTTTGAATGTAAGCAACCTTACCATTTTCCATAAAAACAGGAGACCGAAGTCGTGTTCCTTCTTCCCCTTCAGCTATTTTTCTTACATCATAACCTGGCTCTTTAAGATATAAAACATCTGCGTCTCCTTCGTTCACACTAAAAACCACTCGTTTATTATGATCCCGATCGAATTGCCCGATTGGTTTTAACTTTGCATTTGAACTAATGACTTCCCCTGTAAAGAGTAATGTGGCTGTTAAAGAAATAATCAGACTGAATATCAAAAGCATCCATTTTTTGTTATTCATTTTCTTGTCCTCCTACAATCTTTCATAAAATAAATCATGAAGAAAATGACCGATTCTAGAATCTATACTTAGTCCGACGAAATAAATTGACAAAACCGAATAGATAACAAGAAAAACTGATAGGCAAAGACTTATTGTAACGAGTTTCATCCGATCTTTTTTAAGTGATTTGTATTGAATCATGTATAAGATTATCCAAACATAGACAGGAAACCCCATCCCTATCACATAGTAGAATGATGCACCAAATATCATCCCACCAAATCCAAAAAAAAGTGCTTTTGCAGAGAGCGCTAAACCAATGGGTATATTAATCAAATGAATAAAAACAGAACGTCCCACCTCAGGACCTGTCAAAGCAGTCAGAAAAATAATCCCAATATTTAAACAGATAACTCCGATAAGTAGCATTGGTAATAAATACTGACCGTCGTAAAACAAATGAATCGGTCCATACGAGTTATAAACCAAAACAGCTAGATTTAAAATAAGAGCAGTATTTAGCCACCTTCTTCGGTTCACTCGGTACGTTGTATTCATCGCAAAAAATAAAATGAGACTATGACTAACAACGCCTATACTCAGTTCAATAGGTAATGTTAATTGTTCGGCAGCTAAAAAATGTACATATAATCCTACCGTAAACAAAAACCCCACTACTGCCAGAACATACAATAGCTCTCGACGATATGGGAACATGGAGTGCTGCAGTTCATTACCAATGATCGCTTCCTCACCAAATCGATTCATCGCTTTTTGATTCGCCTCCTTCATTGAGTCTCCATTTTCTATATGTTCATCCCGAATCATCGTGACGTGGTCAAGTAATTCTTCATAGAGGTCGTCATAGTCTTCTTTTGTACAGTCAGTTTGTTTCACTATGTCATGAACATAACTCTCTAAATCACGGTTCATGTGAGGCTCCCGAATCGGTCCGCTGAACAAGTGATTGTAAAAAGGCCCAATCTTTTTTCTTACGTGCTAGCTCTTTCTCCCCATCATCAGTCATTCGATAATATTTGCGTCTGCCACTATCGGTTTCCTTCCAATAAGACGATATCCATTCTTTTTTCTCCATACGTTTTAGTGCGGGATACAACGTCCCCTCACCCATTGAATACGCTTCCTCACTAAGCTGCTTTAGCCTTTTTACCATTTCATATCCATACAGATCCTGTTGTGAAATCAAACTTAAAAGCAACAAATCAATACTGCCCTTCATCATTTCCTTATCCATGAACAATTTCCTTTCTTTGGTTGATTCTATAGCACCATTGTATTACTATGTACCTCGTAATGCAATGGTCAATTTCAATTGACGCTCTATGTCTCATCTCCTATACTAAAATCATTGCCCTAAACCGAATTAGAGGAGTATGTCCAAATGGATTTTGAAATACAGTTCTTATCTTTTTTTGTGATTACAGTGGAAGGTCGAGACGAACAGTCTGATAAACGATTTAAACATTTTAAAACTCTTGATAAAAATGAATTCGAAAATAGTGAGATGAAAGATTTCCTAGATGGTGAGCTTAAAAAAATTGTAAAGCGCAAGGCCGATCATCATCCAAAATCAGAGCAAGTGCCTACAAAGATTGGGCATTTTGTGACAGAGCCTGGACACCCTCTCGACTCTAATCCTAATTATGCGCTGCTTCATAAAACCCGATTTGCTGAAAACAAAGATGACTTTAATAAAGCAAGTGAGCAACTCGTGCGCATTTATCTAAACACAAGTGCTGTACGTGGTGGTGTCTTTCTTGTGGCAACGGCTGTGCCAAGAAAGTTTTTTGATGATTCCTTTGTGTTTATTATGAAATGTGATTTTGAGCCTAAAGTTGCCTCTATATCTGATGAATCGTCACTCATTCAAAAGGTTGAGCATGCGATCACCACAAAAAATATGAAGTCTATTCAATACCCGTATATGCCAGAGGAAGGTATGATTGAGCATACCGAAGTAAAGATTCACCAAGCATCACATGCTCGCTATTTCGAGGATTTTCTTAGCTATGTGGAGTACGGAGAGTCAATGCCAGTCATTATGAAAACACAGGTCATGAACATGGTACAGGAGCATGTCTATGAAACGTATGAAGAACAAAGTGAAGAAAGACAGAAATTTGAGCATGAGCTAGAGATTTGGGAAGGCAGTGAAAAAAGAGAGCTGCAAGAGCGTTTGGATACTCACCAGGTCATGGAGGCTGCGGCCCAAATTGTGGAGCATACACCTGAAGCAGAACTGAAGATGAAGCTTGGGGAAACGTCAATAAAAGGCTTGCTTGCTGATTTTGGCGAATCACTTCATCTAGGTAAAATCAACGGACGTTACATTTTACTTGTAGAAGCCGACTCGATTCAATTTGAAAAAGGAGTCTCCCCAATTGAATTTCATAAACCAGATGATTTGCACCAGATTATTGAGAAATTGAATAATAAACGCGTGGAAGAATAAGTTTAAATGAAAAAAAGAGTCTCCTAATCAATGAGGAGGCTCTTTTTTAAGTTATAGTTTGCTCTTTTTTTCTGCTCATCATCAATCGAACAATACCCTTTATCAGCATAATAATCGGTGCAGCAAAAAGTAAAACGGTTGTGCCTCCATCTTGGTCCGGTTTAAAAAAAGTATAAATAACAATAAGAATAAACAGAAAAACAATACCACCAATAATATCTGACTTCGGACTCGACACTTTAGATGTACCATTCACACTTTCATATATTGCCACAATAATCACATTACTAAAAACAACAATCAATAATCCGAGTAATAATTGATTACTTTGAATCAAATCAAGTCCAAATGGCTGCTCTTGTTGTCCTACATAAATCATTCCAATTAGTGCAAGGATTGAAATGCCATACTTCAAAAGCAGCACGCCTAGTTTTTTTAGGGTCAAGCTCACCCACCAAGCTTCCTCTTCATTTACTATATATTAGCAAACATCATCATAAATGAACAGATAAAAAAAGAAACTCCCCTGTAATGAGATACAAAGGAATTTCTTTACCTGGCTTAGCTCGTTTTTCTTTTTAACTGAGCGATTTCCTGTATCGCTCTTTTGCTGCTACCACTGTTTTGAATGTATAGTGAATGCCAAATTAAGAAACAGATGATTGTCCAAAGCTTACGACTGTTGTCTCTTTTACCTGCTGCATGTTCTTCTAATAAAGCAAGCGCCTCTTTTTGGTTGAAGATCGTTGTTGCTGCTTTGTTAATGGTTAGGATATCCTTCGCCCAATCGTATAACTCATCCTTCAGCCAATGACGGATAGGAACGGGGAAACCTAATTTTTTGCGATTAAGGATGGAGTCAGGAACAACACCTTTAATTGCTTCACGTAGTACGTATTTTGTTGTGCCATTTGCAAGTTTTGCTGATTCTGGAATGCGACTTGCAACTTCAAATACTTCTTTATCTAAAAATGGGACACGTAGTTCTAAGGAATGAGCCATTGTCATTCGATCGGCTTTTACTAAAATATCTCCAGGTAACCACGTATGCAAGTCAATATATTGCATCTTTGTGGAATCAGGATAAGAGATGGCTTTTTGGTAAAGTCCTCTTGTTAGATTGGTAAAGGAATACGTATCATTATACTTCTCAAGAAGTATCTGTTTTTCTAACTCTGTGAAGATTTTTGCATTACCGATATATCGTTCTTCAATCGGTGTTGTGCCACGTAAAAGGTAGCTTCTGCCTCTCATTCCCTCCGGAAGTCCAACTGCCATTTTATTAATGGCTCGTTTCATTTGTGCTGGCCAACTGTTAAAGTACCTAAGTGCCTGAGGTTCACGATAGATATTATACCCACCAAACAATTCATCGGCACCTTCACCTGAGAGCACAACTTTTACATGCTTACTCGCTTCCTTCGCCACAAAATAAAGTGGCACAGCTGCTGGATCCGCCACTGGGTCATCCATATGCCAAATGATTTTTGGTAGTTCACGGATAAATTCTTCTGGTGTAATATGTTTATGAATATTCTCGACGTTTAATTTATCTGCAGAATCTCTAGCAATATCTACTTCACTGAAACCCTCATGATCAAAACCTACTGTAAAAGTCTTCAAGGCTGGATTATGTTCTTTAGCTAGTGCAACAATGGTTGTTGAGTCAATTCCACTTGAAAGAAACGCTCCCACTGGTACGTCACTGCGCATATGTTTTGCTACTGAATCCTTTAAAACATCAATTGTCTGTTTGGCGTAGCTTGAGAGAGATTCGTTTCCTTGATTAAAGCTTTTTGCATAATACGGTTTGATGACAGCTGGTTGGCCTTTCTTTTTTGTTAACATATGACCAGGTTCAAGCTTCTTAACCGACTTTGCTAAGCTCATCGGTTCAGGTACGTATTGATAGGTTAAATAATGCTGAATCGCTTCATCAGAAATATCTAATTGCGGATCAATTACGCGTAAACTTTTTAATTCAGATGCCGCTATCAGTCTATCCTTTGTTTCAAGATAGTAAAATGGTTTAATTCCAAACGCGTCCCGCGCACAGAAAAGTTCTTCCTTCTCTTCATCCCAAATCATAAACCCAAACATTCCTCTAAGCTCGTTTACACAGGCTTGTCCCTTTTGGGCATATAGGGCAACAATCACTTCTGTATCTGTATGAGTTTGAAACTCATATCCTGCTTCAACTAGGCGAGCACGAAGCTCTTTATAATTATAAATTTCACCGTTAAAAATAATATGATACTTATTCTGATAGGAAAGTGGTTGCTTTCCATGCTCAAGATCAATAATACTTAATCGTTTAAATCCAAATGAAACATGGTTGTTCATATATGTACCAGTTGAGTCTGGTCCTCTATGGTGAATGGCTTCAAGCGCTTCTAGCCATTTTTCTTGATCTGTAAACGATGCATTTCCTGAAATCATTTCTCCAATAAATCCGCACATTGTTATTTCCTCCAACTTAGTTGTTTTCAACTAATTCAAAATTGCGTACGATCTCTTCAAAATTCGCTCCATGTCCTTCTATTGCCTCTAAAAAGAACGACTGTGTGATAATAAAGCTTCCCTCATTACCGTTACTTAGTACATAAAATCGTTGAACAAGTGAATCCCACTCTGTTCCATTGCTAACATATAGTCGAAACCCCTCAATCGGCTCGGTGACCTCTTCAGGCCGTCCGACTTCAACGTTGACGCTATTTACATCTTCAAAAATCCGTTCTATTGTTTCTTCAGGTGAAACACTTGTATTTTGTTCGATCGTTAAAAAAACATCGGGATAGCCTTCTGGAAGTGGATTAGACGGTTCAATTCTATCAAGCCCACTCTCTGTCTCCACCCACTTATAATCTGAATCAGATAAGTAGAGAAGATATTCTACTACTTTCTCATCATACTGGTCCGAGGAAAACGACACGTTGTCTCCCATTGTTTTCTCCTGAATAGGTTCAGATGAAGTCCGGGGAAGTTCCTCTGGTTGAAGGACTGGTCTCATTTGATCGAAGCCAATCCAAAACAGAGCGAGTACAGGGATTGGTGCAAGCAGACGAAAAGCCCATGTTCTATTTCGACGACCTTTTTCGTTCTGATTATGATAAATGGATTGCTCGAGCTTCAAGAATACTTCTTTTTTATCATGTTCAGATACGGATGTATGCCGTTTAATAGTTTCTTTAAGCTTCTCATCAAAATCCTGCATCTACTCCCTTCCTCTCTTTTCCATTAAGTTTCTCAATTTATTCCGACCTTTATACAAACGGCTTTTTATTGTATTTTGATTAGCGCCTAAAATTTCTGCAATTTCCATCTCACTAAAACCCTTTACATACTTAAGGATGATTGGAATTCGATTTATTTCTGGAAGTCGCTGCATAGCTTCATATAATAAGGAGTAGTCTGGTTTAGCTTCGTTCATTTGAATGTTTGTATCAAGTGTTTTTTTCTTTAATCGATCTAAAAATCTAGTTTCTTTTTTTAACAGTCTTCTACACTCATTTACAAGAATCCGATAAAACCAAGGATCAAATGTAAGTCGTTGGTCAAAGCTGTCTAAACGTTGATAAACCCGAAAAAACGTCTCTTGAACCGCATCCTTTGCTATCTCTTTATTTTGAGTAATCGCTATTGCTGTTCGTAAGGCATGATCTGCTTTTAACTGATAAAGCTCGGCAAAAGCCTCTTGCTCACCATTTGCCACTCGTTTGATCAGATCATCGTCTTCCATGTTAAGGAAAGCCTCCCATACTTCAGCAAAAACGATGTTGGCCCATTAGGCTCTATATATATTACCCACGTATTCGCCAAAAAGTTTTCACCTAATTACAATTTCATTAAAAAAATATTACACTTCATCTTAACTGATGTGTTCTCTAAAGAAAACCCATTTTTCGAGATTTTATGAACTGTTTAGAATTGAACATTCACTATTTTCTCACACAAAAAAAGAGTGCCGCAATGGACACCCTCATATGACAGGATTATTTAGTTTTTGTACTTCTTAAAGATTAACGTAGCATTATGTCCACCAAATCCAAGCGAGTTACTTAATACAGCATCAACACTCGCCTCGCGTGCTTTATTTGGAACATAATCTAAATCACAATCAGGATCTGGTGTTTCATAGTTGATGGTTGGTGGTAGGATTTGATCAGTGATTGCTTTAATCGAGAAGATCGCTTCCACGGCTCCAGCTGCTCCAAGTAAGTGACCCGTCATCGATTTTGTAGAGCTAACAGCCATATTATACGCATGCTCTTTAAAAACAGACTTTATGGCCATTGTTTCAAACTTTTCATTCATCTGTGTGCTTGTACCATGAGCATTCACATATTGGATATCCTCTGGCTGTAATCCTGCATCGTCCAATGCCATTTGAATGGCACGGGCTCCACCTTCTCCACCAGGAGCTGGAGCTGTAATGTGATGTGCATCACCTGAAGCGCCATATCCAACAATCTCTGCATAAATATGTGCTCCCCGCGCTTCTGCAGATTCTAAGCTCTCAAGAATGAGAATACCTGCTCCTTCTCCCATAACAAATCCATCACGATTTGCATCAAACGGACGAGATGCAGTAGATGGCTCAGCATTATGTGTTACAGCTTTTGCAGAACAGAAACCAGCAATAGACATATTGGTAATTGGAGCCTCTGCGCCACCTGTAATCATCAGATCAGCATCACCACGTTGAATGACTTTAAAGGCATCCCCAATTGAATTCGTTCCACTCGCACAAGCTGTCACAGAACAGGAGTTTACACCTTTGGCCCCTGTGATAATAGACACTTGCCCTGAAGCCATATCAGGAATTAACATTGGAACAAAAAATGGGCTGACTCGACGTTGCCCTTTTTCAAGGAAATTACGGAATTGTTGCTCATAGGTTTCCATTCCACCAATTCCAGAGCCAATCCACACACCAATTTTGTCTGCATTTGATTCGTCAATGACTAAGTCTGCATCCTTTACCGCCATTAGAGAGGCTGCAACGGCATATTGAGTAAATCGATCCATTTTTCTCGCTTCTTTTTTATCCATATATGAGCCTGAATCAAAGTTTGTTATTTCCGCTGCCACTTTCATCGGAAACTCATCCGCGTTCACTCTTGTAAGTGGGCCAACACCTGAAACTCCTGCTTTGATTCCGTTCCACGTAGACTCGACATCAAGTCCAAGTGGAGTGACGGCACCCATTCCTGTAACCACTACTCGTTTGTTTTCCACAGTAACTGCTCCTTTACTAAAAAAATTCTTATCTTCCCCAACGTAGCGCAACCGCGCCCCACACTAAACCAGCTCCAAAACCAACTAAAACAACAACGTCTCCGTCTTTGATTTTACCTTGTTCTAATTCATCCACCATCGCCATTGGGATAGATGCTGAGGATGTGTTTCCGTATTTTTTTACCGTGACAGACATTTTGTCGACTGGAAGATCTAATTTCTCACGTGCCGATTCCATGATGCGAATATTTGCTTGGTGAGGAATAAGATAATCCACATCTTCCTTTGTTAATCCTGCTTTTTCAATCACTTTAAGCGAAGATTCGCCCATTTGTCTTACTGCAAATTTAAATACCTCGCGTCCGTTCATTTCCATAAATTCGCCTTGTTTATTGATGTGCATAGCACCGCCACCATCGGCTCCTAGATCAAAGGAAAGGATACCTTTGCCTTCTGAAACAGGACCAACAACAGCTGCACCTGAGCCATCACCAAATAAAACAGCTGTGTTACGATCAGACATATCCGTAATTTTTGACAACTTCTCCACACCAATTACGAGTACGTTTTTATAAGCACCTGTTTCTACAAACTGCTGGGCTGTTACCACTCCATAAATAAACCCTGCACAGGCTGCACTAATATCCATTGCTGAGGCATGAGTAGCACCTAGTCTTTTTTGAACCAGTGTTGATACCGTTGGAAATGCCATATCTGGTGTTACTGTTGCAACAAGTATCAAATCAATATCTTCAGCGCTCACATTTGCATTTTTCAGAGCTGAAACAGCTGATTCATAAGCCATATCTGATGTATTCACATCGTCTCCAGCAAAGCGACGTTCTTCTATTCCAGTCCTTGTACGAATCCATTCATCTGATGTATCCAATACCTTCTCGAAATCTGCGTTAGTAAATACCTGTTCAGGAATATAACTTCCCATCCCTAGAATCCCCGCATTCGCCATGTCTATCTTTCTCCTCTCACATCGGGCACTCGCACGATGTTTCGACATATTCTTAGTACCTGATACTAATTTTACTGTAAATTTTGCTTTCTGTCTAGACTGAACCTGCGCTCAGATTCATAGCAAACAGGCACTTACCCCTACACATCAAGCCCGTTCCTACATACATTAAAGTAAGGGGAGTTGATTTTTTTGAGTGATAACGAGAACAAACGTGAGAGTCAGAATGATTTTTTCTCAAATATGATGTTTGGAAGGAAACCTGAACCACCACCTGTTGAAGAGAAGAAAACGACAGATAGTGAACAAAATCAAATTGAGCAGGTTATTGAGCTTGTTCAAGCACTTGGACCTGTACTTGAACAATTTGCTCCTGTGGCGAGTGCTGCAAAATCCTATTTGTCCAAAAAAATGAAAGCCTGGGCATCCGAATCAAAGGATGACTAAGATGTGAGTGAATCTTGTTAAGAGATTCCTCTTTTTTTTAGTCTTCCTTTTCAAGACGCTCCATTAATAGATGAAACCATTGCTCCATCTCTTTTTTTAACTGTTCTTCTTTTTCTGAAGATGGTGTAATGGTTTGAACTTCTTCGTACGTTTGTAAAAATCCTTCAATGTCCTGTAATCGGAGCTGAGCGAGCCCTATATTCACAAAAACTCGCATCTGCTTGGCGTCACCAGCCCTCATAATTTCTGCAAAAGGTTTAAGTTTCTCAAGGCCCTCTTTGTCCTTTTTATCTCTAATAAGCTCAATCCCTTTTTTCATCTCTTCACCAAGGGCTTTTAATTTCTCTTCTTTATTCAATGCGTGATCCCTCCATAGAAAAAGACTCACAACGGATGCCGTCTGAGTCCTCTTTATTATTCCTGTGAACCTGCGTCAGACTTCCCTAATTCATAAGCCTCACCCATCACTTTTAGAAACAGCTCAAGCATTGGCTGCATATCTTCAAATCCAAGCTCAATTCCTTTTTGTTTAAAAAATTCCTGACCTTCAGGAAGATGCTTCATCGCTAACTGCATAAATTTCATATTAAGCTCAGGATTTGTCATGCTATCCACCTCATTCATCATTTTCTATTCAAAGATACTATGCAGTACTCTGAATCGCAAGTTTAATGATGATTACCCGTTTTAAACAGAAAGAAACACAGTTACGTTTCCGCAACTGCATCTCCTTTCCTAAGCTAGTTTAGACCTCTCTGTTCAGTTAAATCAACAATTTTAATACTCATTACTTTAGACAGGTTCACAAGCTCCCCTTTAATTGTCCACCAGTTACCTGAAGCTTGTGTAATTTCATCCTCAAGCTGCTGATACGACTCTTTTGAAAGCATAATCTGCTTCGAACTTGAATTTTCAAATTCAAACGTAATAATAAAGTCATGCATGGTTAAATCGCTCCAATCATTTGATTCATTCTCCATCTTTTTTACGGGTCTTGCTACCAATTGGTTTCACCTTATAGTGGATTTCTAAACTTCGGATGAATTCATGATGAAATATTGCTATAATAGAAGGCAGTGTGCATACGAACCGTAAAAGGCCCAACTGATAGAAATGAGGACAAATTATGAATTATAAAGAAGCAGTAGAAACGAGACGAACATTTGCGATCATCTCTCACCCCGATGCCGGGAAAACAACACTGACTGAAAAGCTTTTACTTTTTGGTGGTGCCATTCGCGAAGCAGGAACGGTGAAAGGACGTAAAAACAGCAAACATGCCGTAAGTGACTGGATGGAAATTGAGAAACAACGTGGTATCTCGGTCACAAGTTCTGTACTTGAGTTTAAATATGACGGATACAATGTCAATATTTTAGATACACCTGGACACCAAGACTTTAGTGAAGACACATACCGGACGTTAACAGCAGCGGATTCGGCAACCATGCTGATTGACGCAGCCAAAGGGGTCGAGACGCAAACCAAAAAGCTATTCAAAGTCTGCCGGATGCGTGGAATTCCAATCTTCACCTTTATGAACAAGCTCGATCGCCAAGGACGTGACCCATTTGAATTAATGGAAGAGCTTGAGGATCTACTTGGTATTCGTTCTTATCCAATGGGTTGGCCAATTGGAATGGGACAGTCCTTTTCAGGTGTGTATGATCGTCACCAGAAAAAGCTAGAGCTTTATAATCCTAAAAACCCAAAAGCCATTGATGTGATTCAGCTGACAGGTCCAGATGACCCGAAACTCGATGAAGCGATTAATGATGAACAGCTTGTTGCTCAATTTCGTGAAGAGATTGAATTGCTTGATGTAGCCGGAGATGAGTACGATGCAGAGCTAATTGCCAAAGGTGAACTAACTCCAATGTTTTTCGGAAGCGCCGTTTCAAGCTTTGGTGTGCAAACCTATCTTGAGCATATGCTTAAGCTTGCTCCAAGCCCTGTACCTCGTGAAAGCTCAAAAGGCTTGATCAATCCGCTAGAGCACCAGAAATTTTCTGGGTTCATTTTTAAGATTCAAGCAAATATGAACCCTGCTCACCGTGACCGTATCGCGTTCTTACGGATCACATCTGGTAAATTCGAGCGTGGAATGTCCGTCAAACACGTGCGAATCGGTAAAAATATCAAGCTTGCACAGCCAACACAACTATTAGCCCAATCAAGAAGTATTGTAGAAGAAGCTTACGCAGGAGACATTCTCGGTTTATTTGATCCTGGTAACCTTCGAATCGGTGATACATTGGTTGAAGGAGATACCTTTGAATTTGCGGAAATGCCACACTTCTCTCCAGAGCACTTTAGTGCCATTTCTGTTAAAGAAGCACTAAAACACAAATCGTTTGAGAAGGGTATTCACCAAGCTTACGGAAGAAGGCGCCATTCAGCTATTCAAAACATATAATCGTTTTGCAGAACAGCAAATTGTCGGTGTTGTCGGTGTGCTTCAGTTTGAGGTATTGGAACAACGCTTAAAGAGCGAGTACCACGTTGATATTCAATTAGATCGTCTACCATTTACCTTTGCGCGTTGGGTAGTGGGACCAGCAGAAGCATTTGAGAAATTCAAAAAAGCACAGCGTAATCTTGTAACAGATAGAGATTCACGTATTGTTGCCTTATTCGAAAATGAATTCCAAATGCGCACCGCCCAAGAAAAATATCCTGATTTATCATTTTATGAGAATTCATTCTTTAAAAGTGATGAGTAATTGAAAAGAAGCTGAAATAGAAAAAAGCCGAACCAGTATGATGATTGACTCACATACTGGTTCGGTTTTTTGTTCATTTAAATTAAAGATTAAGGCTACTGGCTTCAGACATACACTTCGTTCAGGGTACCGCTGCTCTCTCGCGGGTACTCATTCCTTTCTCACGGGTATTACCATCTCTCCCACGGGTATCACTGTTATCTCGCGGGTACTCTTACCTTTCTCACGGGTATTGCCATCACTTCCACGGGTAACGCTGCTCTCTCGCGGGTACTCTTACCTTTCTCACGGGTATTGCCATCACTTCTACGGGTAACGCTGTTATCTCGCGGGTACTCATTCCTTTCTCACGGGTATTGCCATCACTCCCGCGGGTATCGCTGTTATCTCGCGAGTACTCTTACCTTTCTCACGGGTATTGCCATCACTTCCACGGGTAACGCTGTTATCTCGCGGGTACTCATTCCTTTCGAGGGAATCCCCAGCGAGACTCTCCCATCTCATGAGCGGAGAGTCTGCAGATTCACGTTATATCACCTGCATATTAAAATCATACCGTCACTATTTTTAAAATCGTTCTCCTTTACAGACCATCTTTTTCCACCTTCTACATCAAATGAAAACATATTCATTCTCTCTTTTTCCAAAATCATGTACAATGAAAAAAAGGGAGGTTTTACATATGAGCACATTTCTTAAAAGTATTCATCATGTTCAATTAGCTGCACCAATTGGGGCTGAGGATCAGGCGCGTCACTTTTACAAAGAAATTCTTGGATTTAGCGAAGTGGAAAAAACAGCTCAAATGAGAAAAAATGGAGGCTGTTGGTTTGAACAAGGAGATATATCCTTGCATATTGGGATTGAGACCCCTTTTGTGCAGCAGAAAAAGCCCACCCTGCACTTTATACAAATGACTTGGATGGGATCGTAGAACATCTAAAGACTTTTGATATTCCAGTTGAATTTGACACACGTTATGAGGGGTATAAGCGTTTTTATATCTACGATCCTTTTAACAATCGAATTGAAATCCTCCAAAAGATCTCAGATTAAAAATCTTTTAGATATCCCACGTGTTATTCCATTTGTCCATATGTTCCTTTTGACGCCTTAAACCTTCTTCAATCGTAACCGTCACATTAAACCCTAATTGTTGTTCCGCTTTTTTTGGTGAGAGAGAAGAACGAGAGTGAGTTCTTTTTAGAATGTCTGCCTTTGCCCCGAGCTTTTGGGCAGCAACAAACCACTGACCCTGCTCACCAGAGGTTAGGTGAAAAATATCCGATTGATTTGTTGACTTTGCTGCTAATACAAAACCGTTTACCACATCATCCACAAATAACGCGTCTAGCGTGGAGCGATCCTGATATACTTCTGCTTCTTCACTCAATATTTGAGCAAATGTCATGTCAGGGCGTTGCCACGGCCCATAAACCGTTGGCAGTCGTAGAATAGTATAGTTCAAGTTATTTAATTGCGCTTCTTTCTGAACACAGAGCTCTATCTCAGCTTTGATCATGCCATACGAAGAAACGGGTTGCAGTGGAGTATCCTCAGTGATTAATCCAGGCACATCTCCGTAAACTTCTACTGTTGAAGGAAAAAGAATCCTTGCATCGTCCTTCATTGAGCCACATAAAAATTGCACCCACTTTGTTGCTTGGAGTATAGTTTGATGTTTCATCGGCCATTTACTATCTTTGCTAGAAGGAGAAGCCATGTGAAACACAACATCTGCACGTGATAATCTGTCTGCAATGGTTGAATCTTCTTTATCTAAATCTCCACTTATATGCTCAAATAAGGCGTTACGTCCCATCGCCAATAATTTTTCATCCATTCCTTGTATGGATGTTTCGTTTGGTTGTTCAATACAGACAACTTCAAGACCAGCTTCGAGTAATGCCTGACAAAGATGATAGCCAATAAACCCAAGTCCTCCTGTTACAACTGCCTTCTCCACATTTTGTCTCCTCTCTTAAAAGCATTGAACCCTCTCTGAGTAGACAAAGAGGGTCACAGTATCTGTTCGTGTTTCTGATAAAATAAAGTAGTTGGCTCTGAAATGGAATCGAAACGCCTTGTAGAGCTAAGGAGCTTTAATTGTACCGGTTGCATGGTTTTGATCAATTCTCTTTCAAGCTTTCTCGAATGTGATGGTAAAGGATAACGTTTTTCATCCACTCGATGAATTAACAGTAAAGGTGACCAATTTTCTTTAAGAGGTGGATCGGAAATTTGTCTTACCCATTGGCGATTAATACGTTCTGGTTTCATTCCATAGGCTGCGGATAACTCATGCTTTAATTTTTTATAATAAAGCTTATTTTGTAATTCTAAATCGTAATATGACTCTAAATAGATACACGGATTAAAAAACAACATCGAACGAATATCTACTCGTTTACGGCTGAGCAGTTTTATCGCGGCAATTGCTCCCCAACCCTCAGCAAACAAGTGAATTCGTTTGTTAATAATTTCAGTCTTGATTAAATGCTCAATAAGTTGTTCAGAAAACGAACAAGCGGCTTCATTTCCCCAATGATGTGGATTTAGCTCTGACGTTAATACGGTATAACCGCTATTCAACAACCGTTCGAGAAATAGCTTCTTTTCAGGATGAGACTCCCAAATACTACTAGAATCCTCCACAGTAAAATCCTGACCACTTAGCAAGTAGACAGCAAATCCATTCGGTTTTTCAGGTAGAAACTTAACACTCCATTTGCCTTTCCATTTGAAATATCGTACGTCAACGTCAACCATCGTGCATTCTCCTAATCCTTACACTCAGTGCTCTGGTTAGCGTATGCATTCATTCTCATATACGGACCACCCTTATCTAAAAATAGGTAGTATCCTACTCCTTTTTCTTTACCTATTTTCTATGCGAATTGTCAGGAAAATAGTATTCATTTTTTATGGCATATATACAAAAAAACTCCCGCAAAAGTTCAAACATACTTTTACGAGAGTTTTAGTTAGGTTATGGCTTTCGCTTGGGCGTCCATTTACGATTTTGATTGGTTAACTCCGGAAATGCCTCCCCCGCCTGTAGACTCACAGACTGAGGATTGTTCACTGTACTTCCTGTTTCACCGATCTCAACATACACACCGTTATTTGGTGCTTTTTGACCTGCAATAAATTGACGACTTTGTCCCAATGGAATCCCTCCCTTAGGACTAGCATACCCATAATTCAATTTCAATTTAGAGACATGTTTAACCAATTAATGCAGCCAAAATCGCTTGCTGTGCATGAAGACGATTTTCTGCTTGATCGTACACATATGAATGCGTACCATCAATGACTTCTGCTGTTACTTCTTCCCCACGGTGTGCTGGCAGACAATGTAGGAACATATAATCCGACTTAGCTGAAGCAAGTAGTTCTTCATTTACTTGATAAGCAGACAACGTTTGTTCTCTTGAAGTTTGTTCTTCTTCAAAGCCCATACTTGCCCACACATCAGTGTAGATGACATCTGCATCCGTAGCTGCAGCATGTGAATCTTCCGTTTCTTCAATAATTGCGCCTGTTTGTTTTGCGATTTCCTTCACTCTTGCCACAATTTTTTGATCCGCCTTGTGCTCAGCTGGAGTAGCAAGAACAACATGCATACCCATTTTTGCACCTGCAACAAGCAAGGAATGAGCCACATTGTTTCCATCTCCAAAGTACGCAAGCTTAAGTCCTTGAAGAGTCTGCTTCTGTTCTAAAATAGTCAGAAGATCAGCAACAGCCTGACATGGATGATACGCATCTGTTAACGCATTGATAACAGGTACGGTAGCATAATGTGCAAATTCTTCAACAAGCTCGTGTGAATTTGTGCGAATCATTATCGCGTCTAGATAACGAGAAAGTACTTGTGCCGTATCTTTCACAGGTTCGCCTCGCCCGATTTGAAGGTCTCTTGGACTGAGAAATAATGCGTGTCCGCCCATTTGAGTTAAACCAACTTCAAATGAGACGCGTGTACGTGTTGACGCATTTTCAAAGATCATTCCTAGTGACTTCTCAGCAAGCACCCCCTTTTTTGTTTCTGGGTTTTCTTTATATGATTTAGCAGCTTGTAATAATTGATTGATCTCTTCTGGACTGTAATCAAACAGTGTTAAAAAGTCACGACCAGTCATTTTTTCAGCTGATACTTGAAGCGAATGTGTCATTTTTTACTCCCTCTCTCCCTTATTATGATACGGGAATGTGATCCGTTTGCATCCATTCTTGAAGTGAGTGTAACGTTTTAGTCGTGACCGTGCGCCCCTCCAACATAACCTCAAGAGTGTGTAACTCGGTAATTACCGTCAATCGTTTACCAAGAGCTGCAATTCGTTGCTCCTTGCCTTCTTTAAAGCCTGGTTTTGGAAGGCTAATTAATGCAATGGCATTTTTATCGTTTAACCAGTTTTCAAACTGAGTGTCTACAATCTTAAAACCATGCTGCTCTAAAAGCTGCTTATAGGATTCAAACTGATCTATATATTCCGAGTGAATGTCGACATAAACTAAGCCTTTGGATTGATACAGTGCTGGTACTTGTCCTTGCGCCCATGCAAACGCCTTGTGATACGCCTCAGGAAGTGACTGACTAATACTTATTAATTCACCTGTTGATTTCATTTCAGCCTCAAGTAGAGGATCCAGACCAGATAACTTCTGATAAGAGAAAACAGGTGCTTTTACGGTATAAAAAGGCTGTTCTTTCGGATAGCCTGGTTTTAATCCCACCTCTGCAAGAGTTGAACCTAACAAAAGTTGGACCGTGGCATCAATCAGTGAAACGCCAGTGACTTTACTAAAAATCGGAACCGTTCGTGATGCACGAGGGTTAATTTCAATGACGTATAATTCACCTTTGTAAAGGACAAATTGTACATTAAAAATACCTTTAAAATCCATGCCTTTAGCTATACGCTGTGTATAAGCTAAAATCGTTTGTTTCACTTCTTCTGTTAGAGAATATGGAGGGGTAACAGCCATACTGTCACCTGAATGAACACCTGCTTTTTCTACGTGTTCAAAAATTCCAGCAACATAGACATTTTCTCCATCTGTTAAAACATCGATCTCGAGTTCTTTTCCGGGATAATAGGCATCTAATAACAATGGATAAAGAACGGTTTCGTCTTGATTTAAATAAGCAGACAGTTCTTCTTCTGTTGTACAAATGAGCATGCCTTGACCACCTATAACATAAGATGGACGAATCAATAGCGGATAACCTAACTCCTTAGCTTTTACAAAAACATCTTGTTTTGTATCTGCTGTTTGACCAGGAATATGCGGCACATCCACAGCATTCATAAACTCATAAAAGCGACCACGATCCTCTAAGCTGTCAATGGTATCAAAGTTTGTGCCATATACGTGAACACCAGCAGCTTCTAAGCCCTCAAGCAAGGAAATAGCCGTTTGTCCACCTAATTGGATGATGACTCCTTCTACCTGCTCAAGCTCTACTACCGAAAGAACATCTTCAACGGTTAATGGTTCAAAGTAAAGTCGATCAGCGGTCACATAATCCGTACTTACAGTCTCTGGATTGTTATTCATGATAATCGTTTCATATCCTAATTTTCGTAGACTATATGCACCATGAACGGAGCAATAATCAAATTCAATGCCCTGACCGATTCGAATTGGACCTGAGCCTAAAATTAAAACTTTTTTGTTCTGAGAAGGTATTGCTTCATTTTCACCATCCCAGCTTGAATAATAATAAGCTGTAGATGCTGCAAATTCTCCCGCACAAGTATCCACCATTTTATAAGAAGGCTGTAAATCGAATGAATGACGTAGTTCACGAACATCCACTTCGGTTACGTTCCACGATGTTGCCAGATTTTGATCAGTAAAACCAAGCTTTTTAAAACCGAGAAGTTTTTCTTTGCTGACAGCTTGTGGGCTTGTTTCTTCAATGGCTTGCTCCGCTTGAATAAGGTTGGCAAAAGCCACTAAGAAATAAGAACTAATACCAGTTGCCGCTGCAAGCTGCTCAACTGTCACTCCACGTCTTAATAACTCAAGTATTGAGAAAAAACGACGATCATCAGCTTGCTGAACGACTTGCCAATGCTGCTCTTCCGTCCAATTAGCCAGCGAATTCAGTTTTAGTCCTGACGTTTTGAGTTCAAGAGAACGCACTGCTTTTTGCAACGCCGCTTCAAGATGTCGCTCAATGGCCATGACTTCTCCAGTCGCTTTCATTTGTGTACCAAGCAAACGATTCGCTTGTGTAAATTTATCAAAAGGCCAACGTGGGAATTTAACAACCACATAATCAAGAGCAGGCTCAAAGCTTGCGTACGTATGTCCTGTCACAGGATTTTTTAACTCATGAAGCAAATAGCCAATGCTTAACTTTGCTGCCATTCTCGCAATTGGATAGCCTGTTGCTTTGGATGCAAGTGCAGATGAACGGCTTACACGAGGATTCACTTCAATCAAATAATACTGCTTGCTGTTTGGATCAAGAGCAAATTGAATATTACATCCGCCAACAATACCAAGTGCACGAATGATTTTTACTGAAACGGAACGAAGCATTTGATATTCAACATCGGTTAACGTCTGAGATGGAGCGACAACAATGGAATCACCCGTGTGTACACCAACTGGGTCAATGTTTTCCATGTTACAAACGGTAATACATGTATCATTCGCATCCCGCATGACCTCATATTCAATTTCCTTAACCCAGCAATGCTTTTTTCAATAAGACATTGGTTGATCGGACTAAGATCCAGACCACCTTCAACAATCTGTTCAAGGGATGCCTGATCTTGGGCAATTCCTCCACCAGCTCCACCAAGTGTATATGCAGGTCTAACAATAATCGGATAGCCTACTTTTCCAGCAAAGCCAAGTGCGTCCTCTGCTGTGGTGACAATTTCACTTTCTGGCACTGGTTCATTTAACTCATTCATTAATGTACGGAATAAGTCACGATCCTCACCTTTTTTAATAGAATCGATTGGTGTTCCAAGTAACTCTACTTGGTTGGCATCAAGAATGCCGGAATCGTGTAACTCAAGCGCAAGATTTAAGCCCGTTTGACCACCAAGTGTTGCAAGTAGGCCATCAGGTTTTTCTTTTTTTATAATTGCCTCAATACTATCAATGGTAAGTGGCTCAAAATAAACAACGTCTGCGCATGCTTCATCTGTCATCACAGTTGCTGGATTATTATTAGCCAAAATCACTCTTATTCCTTCTTCTCTTAAAGCCATACAGGCTTGTGTGCCGGCATAATCAAATTCCGCAGCCTGCCCAATAACAATTGGACCAGAACCTATGACTAATACCGACTGCAGATCGCCTCTCTTATACATACAAGCTTTCTCTCCCTTGACTCATCATCTCTTTGAATAGATTAAACAATTGTGCACTATCGCTCGGTCCTGGGTGAGCCTCCGGATGAAACTGCACCGAAAGCACTGGTAAACGTTTATGCTCCAGTCCCTCTATTGAGCCATCATTTATATTAAAAAAACGTGACTGTAGTTCTGTATGTGCTAGTGATGTTTCTTTCACTACATAGCTATGGTTTTGAGAGGTCATGTATACTTTATTTGTCTTTTGATCAATGACCGGTTGATTGGCACCACGATGACCAAAATTAAGCTTCTCCGTGTCGCCTCCAAAAGCAAGCGCCAATAATTGATGCCCTAAACAGATACCAAGCGTTGGATACGTCTCAGCCAACTTGCGGATTATAGGTAATTCAGCTACTAATTGTTTTGGATTACCTGGTCCATTTGATAGTAAAATCCCATCAGGTTCTAGTGACGCAACCTCTTCAAAAGAAGTGGAATAGGGAACGACTGTTACTTTATTTCCTTCAGCGACTAACTCACTTACAATCGATTTTTTGTAACCAAAGTCCATTAACACAACATGACGCTCACCAGCACCAAATGTCACTTGATTTTGTACAGAGACTGTTGATACCACCTCTTGTTCTCCAAGTGGACTAGACGCGCTAAAATCAACTGTATCTGGATTTGTTGTTAAAACAGCTCTCATATCTCCATTTTTACGGATTCTTTTTACAATTGCTCGTGTGTCCACTCCCGTTAAATAAGGAATATCGGCTTGTTTAAGACAATCTGATAGTGGCTGACTCGACTCATAATGATGTCCTGACACGTTCAATTCACTTATGAGCAAAGCCTCTGCCTGTGGTTTAAGACTCTCAAAATCAGATTGGTTTATTCCGTAGTTTCCGATTAACGGATACGTAAACACGACCATTTGCCCTTTGAAGGAAGGATCACTTAATACCTCCTGATAGCCAGTCATGCCTGTAAAAAAGACAATCTCTGCATGAATATCCTTACCTTGCTCTGCTCCAAATAATACGCCTTCAAACTGTTCACCTGTTTCAAGTACAACGTAGCCTTTCATGAGTCCCTCCCCCTAAACTGTATATTTAATCTCATTTATGTTTAATTATTCAACGATATGCATGCTAAATCGCCGCTGTCTTACTTCCGACAACCTGTGCTAGGATCTTTGCAGCTTGCTGTAACTCTTCATCTGTCACTACTAGCGGCGGTAGAAGTCTAATAACATTTGGTCCAACCGGCAAAACCAACAATCCTTGTTCTCTCGCTTTTGTGATGAGATCTGCAACTGGTTCATGGCATTCAATTCCAACCAATAATCCAAGGCCACGAATGTCTTTAACAATTGGCAATTCACCTAATGACTGCTTGAGATACGTTTGAAATGAGTTCCCCTTTTCTTCAACCTGCTTTAGAAATGACTCATCGAATATGGTTTCAAGCACTGCATTTACAACAGCCATTGCTAATGGATTGCCACCAAAGGTAGATCCGTGACTCCCTGGCTGAAAGGCTGATTTTAGATGTTCTTTTCCAATCATCGCACCTACAGGAAATCCATTTCCGAGTCCCTTTGCCACTGTAATAATATCAGGAGATAAACCAAGGTTCTCATATCCAAATGCTTTGCCTGTTCGACCGATTCCTGTTTGAACCTCATCCACAATCAAAAGCAGTTCATGCTGCTCACACAGTTCTTGCAGTTGCGATGCAAATTCAGCCTCCATCACACGTACGCCGCCTTCACCTTGCACAACCTCAATCATAATCGCTGCAGTTTCTTGAGAAATTTGTTCTTTAATTGATTCAATGTCGTTTAGATCTGCATACGTAAAGCTGGATAACATCGTGCCGTAGCCTTCATGAATCTTAGCCTGGCCAGTCGCTGCCATGCTTCCTAACGTACGACCGTGGAAGGAATTAGCTAAACTAATGATATGGTTTTTCCCGGTAAACTTACGAGCAAGCTTGATAGCCGCTTCATTAGCCTCTGTTCCACTATTACAGAAAAACACATAGTCTCCACTACTTTGCTCCGCAAGCACGGTTGCTGCTTGTTCCTGTCCTTCTATTTGGAACAAGTTTGAGACATGCCACAATGACTGTGCTTGGTTCGTTAAAGCATCCACCACGTTTGGATGGCAATGTCCAAGATTACAGACGGCAATTCCACCAACAAAATCAAGGTACTCTTTGCCATTAGTATCAATTAACATAGTCCCTTTACCTGATTTAGCACTAACTTCCCATCTTTGATACGTTGGAAACAAAGAACTCATACGATCCCCACTCTCTACTTAAGAAACAGATTCTGCTGTTGTCTGCTTCGTAATTTTTGTCCCTTTAAGACCTTCACCAACGGCAAATACTGCCTGTTTGCCATTTACGATTCGAACAAAAGGTAATGAACCCTTTAGGCTTTTTAGAGCTGCTTTAACCTTAGGAATCATTCCACCGTAGATGACACCTGTTTCAATTAATCGATGAACTTCAACGTCTGTTACACTTTCTAAAGCCAAACCATCTTTTAAGATACCGTCTACATCCGTAACAAAAATCAGCTCAGATGCTCCTAATGCTTCCGCTATCGCTCCAGCAGCCGTATCAGCATTCACATTAAAATGTGTACCAAATTCGTCTACTCCAATTGGTGCAATGACTGGAATTAAGTCTTGGTCGATAAGTGTAAGGATGAGTTCAGTATTGACAGCAACTGGCTCACCTACAAATCCGAGCTTTTTAATATCAACAGGCTTCACCATTAAGAGATTTGCATCGCAACCTGCTAGACCCACTGCTAGACCGTGACCATCTTGCGTTCGTTTTACTAGCTTCTTATTAACTCTTCCACATAAAACCATCTCAACCGTTTCAAGTACATCTGATGTGGTTTTGCGAAGTCCGCCAACAAATTCACTTTTTATCGCAAGCGTTTCAAGCATCTGATTGATATCAGGACCTCCACCGTGAACAATGATGGGGTGTTTGCCTTCTTGTTTAAGCCTGACAACACTGTGAAAAAATTCATCCGTTAATTCGGCTAATGTACTCCCCCCACACTTAATCACAACAATTCCAGACATCGACTGCACCTCCTTTTTTATGTGCGATATCCTGCATTTATTCGAACATAGTCATACGTTAAATCGCATCCCCATGCTTTTCCAAAGCCTTCAGCTACATGTAAGTTCACTTGAATAAGAATCGTTTCTTCATCTGTCATATAAGCAGTTGCTTGCTCCTCAGAAAAAACAATCGGTTGACTATTTTTGAGTGTCGCAGTATTTCCTATTGAGATATCTATATTTTCGGGATCAATTGTGCAGCCACTGTAGCCAATCGCACAAATAATTCTGCCCCAGTTTGCATCTTTACCAAAAACAGCTGACTTGACTAGATCAGAACCAACAATTTGTTTGGCTACTTTTCCAGCTTCCTCGTCATTTAAAGCTCCACTTACTTGAACTTCAATTAACTTTGTTGCTCCTTCACCGTCACGCGCAATCTGTTTGGAAAGTGATTCACAAGCCTGCTTTAACGTTTCATAAAAAGCGGCCCAATCAGGATGGGTTGGTGTTAATGGTTGATTCTCAGCTAGCCCTGATGCCATCACAACAACCATATCGTTTGTAGATGTGTCCCCATCTACAGTAATGCGGTTAAATGTCTGGTTTGTAATGCTAGACAACGCATGTTGTAAATGACTTGATTCAATGACAGCGTCTGTTGTGACAAAAGAAAGCATCGTCGCCATATTCGGATGAATCATACCCGATCCTTTTGCGACACCACCAACAGACACGGTTTTTCCATCTACAACAGTTTGAAAGCAGGTCTGCTTCGTCGTCGTATCTGTTGTCAGAATGGCTTCGTTAAATTCAATAGCTGCGCCATCTAAATCACTCGGCTCTAATTGACTAATACCTGCTGTTACTTTATCAATAGGGAGGTACTCACCAATGACACCTGTTGAAGTGACAGCAACAAGGTGATCCGGAAGTCCAAATTGTTTTGCTGACGCATGTCGCATTGTATATGCATCTTGAAGACCTCTTTCACCTGTACAAGCATTTGCATTTGCACTATTCACAACTAAAGCTTGAATCTTCTGTTCGACCGCAATCGATTCCTGCGTCACTTTAAGTGGTGCTGCCTGAATTTGATTTAATGTGTAGACGGCCGCAACAGATGCTGGTACTTCACAGATAATCGCACCTAAATCTTTTCTTTTTCTCTTTAATCCTGCGTGGATACCCGTTGCCTTAAATCCCTTTGGCGTTAAAATCGAGCCCTTCTCTACTAACTCCACTTGATTTGTCTGTTTTGTCATTCCCATCTCGAAACTCCCCTTTACGGATAAACAGGGACAACATCCAAGCCCCGTTTTTTCATCCCAACCATTCATTACATTCATATTTTGAATCGCCTGACCTGCAGCGCCTTTACCCATGTTATCTATAACCGACACGATTGTAGCTCTTCCAGTACGTTCATCATAAGACAAGCCAATATCACAATAATTACTGCCGTATACTTCTTTTGTTGCAGGATAGTTACCTTCTTTTCTAATCCGAACAAATGGTTTTCCTGCATATATTTCGTTATATAAATCAAGTAGTTGCTGCTGTGTGTATGATTCTTTTAGCTGAACATACATTGTCGCCATAATTCCGCGAACCATTGGGACAAGATGTGTTTGAAACGTAATCGCTCCAATTTTATTGTTCCAACGGTTAAGTTGCTGCTCAATTTCCGGCGTATGCTTATGCGTGTTTACTTGATAGATCTTAAAGTTCTCGTTCATTTCGCTAAAGTGCGTCATCATGGAAGCGGACCTACCTGCTCCAGATGTTCCTGTTTTTGCATCAATAATAATTGAATGAGGCTCGATAAGATCCTGCTGAACCAGTGGCGCGAGTCCAAGTAATGATGCCGTAGGATAACAACCTGGATTTGAAATAATAGAGGCCTTACTTACAGCTTCGTGGCTCCATTCACTTAAGCCGTAGACTGCTTGATTAATAGTTTCACTCTCAGCAGCAGTCCGCTTATACCAATTTTCATATACCTTTGGATCTTCAAGCCTAAGATCTCCAGATAGGTCAATCACCTTCGCTCCATGCTTCGCAATCTCTTGTGTATGCTCCGCTGAAACACCTGGTGGAGTCGCCATAAAAACAAGCTCTGATTCCTGACTCACCACAGCTGGGTCAAATGATTGTAAGGAGATATCATAAACATCTGTTAGATGCGGATACGATTCACTTATATGTACTCCTTCTTTTGATGATGTATATAAATGAATATCTTCCACTTCAGGATGGTTTTTTAATAGACGGAGAAGCTCTGCCCCGCCATAGCCTGTTGCTCCAACTATACCAATTCTCATTTAGCTCCCGCTCCGTTTCTTTATCTCTCTAATTTTCTCTTGTGTTTCATTATAAATATGAATAAAAATAAATTCAACTGTATTTTTATTTTATTTTCAATTATTCTTTCTGAAAGGCTGTTAATCCATATACAAAAAGAGTGTAACCCGATTATCATCAATTGGATTACACTCTTCTTAAGTAAGAAATCTATTCTATTATTCAAAAATTATGTATAAATATTTATTCAGAGTCGATGACATTCTTAATATCCTTAACAAACTCCTCTTGATTCACTTCCAAGCCATCGTACTTTCTAATGACATTCCCCTCAGGATCAACCATAAAAAACCTTGTCGTGTGTATAAAGTCCGTTCCATCTTCAGACATTTGCACAGGAGACTTAAATGCGTCTAACGAAAACTGTTCAATCGTCTCTTGTTCATATCCTGTAGCAAAAGTCCACGTATTGTAATCAACACCAAGATTCGTTCCATACTTTTTTAATACTTCATATGAATCTCGTTCTGGATCTACGGAAAATGAAACAAACTGAAGTGGAATGCCTTCATCTATTGCTGTAGCCTGGAGGTTTTGCATATTTGGTGACATAATGGGACAGATCTCTGGACAGTTCGTGAAGATCATATTCGCTATCCAATAGTCGCCATCTAAGTCACTCGTATGCTGGGTTTCACCGTCCTGATTAACAAACTCCAGACCTGACACCTTCATTCCAGCTTCACTGATATCAAAATCTGAATCCGGCTCCTTAGCACCAATCTCATACATCCAGCCACAGCCAAGCAAGCACAAGTGTCATCAAACCAAGTACAACATATTTCATACAAACCTTCTCTCCTATCCTCTACGTAGAAGGTACATCACTAATCGTCATGTTCCCTTCTTGCTGCTTCTCTTTACGTAGCCATTGTTTAAACACATAACCAATCGTAATGCCGTACACAATTTCCTGCATAATTTTCATTAACACACCCGCAAGCTGCTGATCCATTCTCGCATCTAGAAACGCTAGTGTTGCTGGGCCATTAAACATTGTAAATGGAACCTCAGTGCCAGCTGGTAAACAATACGACATCACATTTGCCCAAACAAGCGGATCAGTATAGGTCGCGTACATCGTTTCTGGAGCAAAAATAATGAGGGCACATGCCGGAGTAATTAATATACCGTTTGCAAAAATATACCCAATTCGTCTTAAATCAGATAGTCGATAAACACTTGGTAAAGGCGCAAGCATATGCCACCACATCAAAACAGCGGCGAACAATAAACCATATTGATAGAAACTATGTAATAGTGGTGATTGCATAAGACTGTCAAACATAAAAGGGACATGATAAAATGAAAAAAGGCCATTAAATAACAAGAGCGCTAAAATTGGGTTACTAAAAAAATGAAAAATTGGTTGTATGCCACGTTTCTTTAAGAAATCAGCAGCTCTGCTTAAAGCCCATGTTGGAGTTCCAAGCAAAAGCAAAGGAACTGCGACAAAATAAGCCAAAACCATCTGCAGCATATGAATACTCATTATCATATGTCCCGTCAGATAGAGCGGACTTCCCCAACCTCCGTAAAGGGCAAGCAAGCCTAACCCAAAATAGACCTTTTGTCGGATACGTGTTGGTTGTTCTGTTTGATTGGTACGCTGTTCATATTTAATGAGCCAAGCCATATAAAATAGCAAGTAGTAGCAAACCTATGAATAGCTCTGGTGTCCAAAGAGCACGGAAACTAAACGTAGTCCACAATGACTCCATATGGTTTCTTCCCCCTTAGTATCGGGATATCTGCCTCTTCCATTTCTTAAAAAAGCAGTATTTACTCCCTACACTATACCACAAATGAAAACGTATCCGCAGGTCAATTTAGTGACACAAGTATGCACACACATAGTTCTCTATGTAGTAGAAAGGACTTATTAATTATGACATCAAAACATCTTATTGCGCTTGATCTTGATGGAACACTTTTGACAGATGATAAAAAAATATCGTCACGCTCTAAACAGGCAATTGCTCAGGCAAAAGCTGAAGGCCATTTGGTCGCTATCTCTACGGGGCGTCCCGTACGAGCAAGTATTCAATATTATCGTGAATTAGGACTGAATACTCCCATGGTTAATTTCAACGGAGCGTTTGTTCATCATCCGGATGTTTCTGCCTTTGGCTCGTACCATACACCACTCGATCTGAAAACCGCTAAGGCCGTGATCGAAACCTGTGAAGCTTTCCAGGTGAGCAATATTATGGTTGAAGTGATTGACGACTTTTATTTACGTTACAAAGACGAGTTGTTTGTTGAAGCCTTTACAGCAGGTCGTAATCCAATTGATTATGGTAATCTGCTTACATTATTAAAAGATTCACCAACCTCCGTTTTGATTCACCCTCAAGAAAATCAAAGCGATTCACTACGCAACCTCTTACAAGAATCACATGCTGAAGTCATTGAACAGCGAGTATGGGGTGCTCCTTGGAGTATTATTGAAATCATTCGTGCCGGTGTCAATAAAGCGGTTGGTTTAAAACGAATTGCTGATTATTATGGCATTCCTAAGGATCGAATTATTGCTTTTGGTGATGAAGATAATGATTTAGAAATGCTTGAATATGCAGGAGCTGGAGTCGCTATGGGCAATGCCATTCCTTCTCTTAAAACCACTGCAAACTTTGTAACAGGTACAAACGAAGAAGATGGAATTGCAGATTATTTAGAAGAAGCCTTAAATCTCGCAGTTAAATAACGATAATAATCAGTTCATGCGGTTTTCTATTATTTTTTTATGATAAACTTTACTAGATTTCGGACTTTAGGAGGGTGAGAATGGTTGAGATTGTAGAAGTAGATAACAGTGCAGACAAACTTCTTCGTACCCAGATAGTCGATCTATTAATGGAGCAAATGGAATCTATCGGCCCAAAGGACGGGCGACCAGAGTTAGAAGGTACCATTGACCGTGCACTTGAGCCAGGGTCAGGAGCCTATTTGTTTATTGCTATCTGTGAACAAAAAGGTGTGATCGGTGCTGCCTTCCTTAATGTCGGTCTGAGCCTAGGAAAAGGCGGTCGATACATTTGGTTGAATGACCTATTTGTTACTAAAGACTCTAGGAATAGAGGAATTGCAAAGAAGCTATTATTACGTATTATTTATTGGGCTGAGCAAAAACAAATAAAAGGAATCGAACTTGAAACAGGAAGAAACAACGCCGCAACAAAAGCACTTTATAACTCACTTGGTTTCTATGATGTCATTTCAAAACGCTATGGATTTCGATTCTAATAGGGATCCAAGAAAAACCGAATCATTATGGTGGTTAACTCACATCTTAATGGTTCGGTTTTTTGTTCTAAAAATAATGGTGTAAGGCTACCGCTCCGGACATACACTTCGCTTTCCGCGGGGAGACCGGTGAGCCTTCTTGTGCTTACGCACTGCGAAGTCTCACCCTGGCCTCTGCTCCCGCAGGAGTCTACGTGTATGTCCTACGTTGCTTGTTTAGGTGATTTGTAAGCAGTTTGAGTTAATTACAGAGAAGAAAGTTCTAAAATATTTGTGCAATTGATTATTTAACCTAACTTTGTTTTTGTTATGCCCCCAGCCTATTTCCTTATTAATTCGTTTGTATACTATCCTTTTTACAAATAAATACTAACTTAATTTAAGTAACCGAATCAACTTTTATAGTACGCATTTTTAAAAATCATAGATGAGTCGAAAATAAAAGATTAATTGTTTAAAAAGACAAAAGAATTGGATGTTACGCAGCACTTGTTGCTTCAAGAAATTTCAGTCGATAGATCGCTAATTTAGATACGTATATATAAGGTAAACAAATCGACATCACATTACATTTTGCTTACTTGTCCCTCTTTAATACTTCTGATTCAAGTGAAAATACCCTTGTGCCCAGACTATAAAGTTTGCATTAGAGCATCTTCCAAGTCTGTTTAGTTGTGTGTCACAAAACTAATTTTTCAGCATTTAGGATCTATTCTTTTTTTGCGTTTGAACTTTAGAACTGTAAGGGCTTGAAGTTAGTAAATTATCCAGTAATAATCAGTAAAAATCCAGACGCTCTCACTAGCGGACGGGATGGGGGAGGCCGACTCCCTCCGAAAAACCTAATGTATCAGTGTTTTAAAGGCTATATTAACAGGTCTTTACGGTCATTCTTCGTTTGTAGGTTATCATCAAACTCTTTGGCTCGATTGACGTGCAGCGGGCTTACCAAGACAAAAGGAATGCCATGATGGTTTAAAAATTGCGCAAGATTCATCCAGTAATGACCGGTTGGTTCAAAGCCAATGAGGATGTTTGTTTTTTGATGAGCCTTCTTTAGTTGTTCAAGCTCGTCATAGAGGTGGTGAAACCCATTTCTTGATTGATGAAACGGAAAGGCATCACTAAGTTCACGGCTGCGATCATTCACAGCACATGCGTAGTGCTTGAATTTGGCGATATCAATGCCAATCACCAATGTATCCTCTTGAACTTGATCTAATCGATCATTGCGCGTATGATTCATAGTAAGTCCTCCTCGATGTGTTGTTTGGGTACAATTGCATCTTAACGGAGGGCTTTTTTTGTGTAAATAGGACGAAAAGAAATCCCACAGGAATGCTCCTGTGGGACTTACGGGCAGGGTTGAAATGAAACGGCGTAGCCGGTTTAGACGGGCGCCCTCCCGCGGAAAGCGTGCCCGCCCATCCCGGTAGCGAAATGACTGCACATTCCCTTTTCTCTCCAATGTATTGACGAACATCCCCAGTAAATTTCTTTTACAGCCTATTCATTATTCGTGCACCTTGTCATTTTTGGACATGCTTCTGAATATGGTTGGCCCATTTTTATGAGAATTGGGTTTTTTGCGTCTTTTTTTTGTGGGTTATACATATGATGTAGCAAACTTAACAACTGTATTAGACGCTTGTAAAAGGGGTGTGCACACTCATGAGAGACGCGTATTTTGATGTAGAATTCACTGAAATCTACATTGAGCTGACGAAAACGGCTCTTCATCAATTTATTAAACGAATGATGAGTCAGCATTACTCTCTCTTCTGGAGATACGATACCACGACCATTTTCTTAATGATTGAAATGGAAGACTATATTCATGAACTTCCTTTCATCCGTAATGCTACATTTTTGACATTGTCTGCAGAGAGACTGAATATCTATGATGAAACACTCGCTGCAGCACTTGAAAAGTTGTTGCAATGCGAAAAAGGAAATGGCATCGTAAAGCGGGCTAGCAAAGGCCCGATGTACATTACCTCATACCAAGCTTGGGGACATTGAATCCATGATTGAAATTGATGGGAGTGAGAAGGTCATGATGAACCGAAATGGCTCGATGGTCCAGTATCGGGATGACGGAAAAGCTTTGGAACCTCGAACAATATTTAATATGATGAACCTCGAAATTGACTATGTGCTAATGGAGCTCTTTGAATCCATTCAAGACCAAGATGACAAAAACATTCAACTGCATAAACAAAGGCTAAAAAGACTGATCAATCGACGTGAACAAGTTAAACAACTGCTCTAACATTCTTCCTCAGCAAGCACAGATTATGGTGCTTGCATTTTTTCGGGTCACGCTTACTCTACATAAAAAACCTACCTGCCTTTATTTCTCTGCCAGAAAAAGTTACAATAGAGAGATGTTTAAAGACAGATGAGGTGATAGTTTGGAATTTCCCATTCATTTAGATACTGAAGAAGCAGCAAAGAACCTGCAACCTTCTATTCTCTCCACCTTTAAGAAATTAGCAGCTTCACGTTATTATACTGCCAGTCAATTAGAATTGCTTTCATCTGAGGCTAAGCAAATCCTAAACTCTCGATATCATGAGTTAGGTGCTTTTGCATATTTAGTTTATATAGAAGGAGTTTCTACTCTTTCTCAATCAAATGATTCATCCGAGCAATCTTATAGAAGATTTGAGCATTTTTACGCATCTCTTGGCGAGGAATTAAAACAAGCCATTCAGACAGAAAAGGATACTCCTGCTGTTTTCGCTTTTATACGACAGCTCGTTATCCGAATGGAACGAGATAAACATCATCAAAATGCACCATGGCCATCGTTAGTAGACCAATTTGTACCTCAGCTCTCTGCTGGGCACATAGATCGGCTAGATCAAATCTTAGATACCTATTCATTTAGTCGTAGCGCCTCTTCTGCTGTTTTGGTGAAAAGTTATGTAACATTGCTTGCTGGCAGAGAAAAAAACGCACTTCAGCAGCTTGTTTCCATATCTGCAAACTGGACTGAGCAGCAACTTACGAAGCATTTTAGATGCTTAGAGGAACGAGAGCGGTGGGAAACGATCCTACATTGGCTGAAACAGCTTTTCCCATCTAAATCTGAAAATCGTTATGGATCACTCCAAGCTTTTGCAGATCGAAGTCACTCCCATCTAAACAAAAACGGGACTTTTTTAACGGATGTATGGGATCGTTGGTTATTGGCACCAAGCTTTCAAAGATACGCTGCACTCACAACACATGAAAACAAAGATAAAAAACAACAAATTGTGGATTACCTCCTTCCAAAACTGGAGGTACAGTTACATCAATCTCAAACTGTACAGGTCTATATTCGACTGCTTCATGAGCAACAGCGTTTTGAAAAAGCAGCTGAATACTTTTTAATGTATGAACGAAATCCTGCCCGCCTTCAAGAAGAGAAGGAAGCATTACTTCAATCAATGAAAACTTTTACGCCTCATCTGGTAAAACCAGTGCTTCATCAATTTGTTGTGAGGTTAGCAGAGAAAAAATCAAGAGCACATTATGAAAAAGCAGCTTATTATGTTTCTGAGCTAATGGATGTCTATAAGCAAGACCATACCGAAGACCGGTTTCAAGAATATATGCAGCTATTAAAGTCTGAGTATAAAACCTACCGTGCTTTCATCAAGGAGCTGAATCTTATTCATGCGTAAAATGATTATACATGGAGGCTGGATAAACAAGGTTTTTTTTGTTTGGGCTGAACAAGTTAAAAAATCTAGATTTGATCAGGTTGATAGCTTTAAATACCCGTTTCTTTATTCGCCTTTTGAACTAAAGCTGCTACTTTATCAATTTGACCCCCATTCTTTTTATGGAACATTTATTCACACGGGTCAAGCCGTTCTTCAAGTTCCGCTTCTAAATCGACAGGTGCAATCACCAACTTGGCGAGGCAACCGTTTACCAAGCAGATGCTCAAACAAAACAGTATCCATTTCCTGTTGAAGGTATACGACTTAGTGCTGATGAGTTCGTTTCACAGCTTCCTTTACTTAAGAAATGGGCTACACTGCCCCATGTTGAGATTGGTGCTGATCTTCAAATATGGACTCATTTAGCTGATGAGGTATGGATGATGATTGAAGACGGACAGTTCCTTCCCGCTGCTGATGGGAGCTGGAAACTAAAAGAAAACATGATTCCACTTGATTCTTGGACAGCGTCTCTTCCAAAAGCTAGCCTTTCTTTAAAGTCTGAACAAACGATGACGAGACAAAAACCTTCAGAAACCAACTATGAAAATCAAGTTCTAAACGCTTTAAACCTGATAACAGATGCTGCCGTACGTTCTTTAATGCAAAATAATGATGTCTACAAGGCTTTTACCCAATGGCAGGAAAGTGTTGGTGATAAGTGGAAGCCGTTAGTTCAATCTTTGGCTTCTTCTGACCGGAATCCAAAGCTTACACAGCCAACAGGTCGACTAGATCAAGAACTAGGTACGGTCAAACTGCCTCCTTTTCAAACAGCTTTGCGAGTTGAAGAACCACTTGAATCAAGTGAACCGTGGAAAGTCAAGCTATGCTTATCTGACAGACTTCACCCTACGTATATAGTCGATATGGTTGATTTAGAAAAGGGCGAGCATCCTTGGAGGGTCAATCCGATTAGCCAGTTGAAATCAGATGCTCATATGATTTCAAAAACGATTCCGTACTTAAATGAGATTGGGTTATCCCATGCTGAGATCGAGTTACATGCAGATGATGTATTTACATTATGCACCAACTTTAATGAGCAGTTAAAAGAACTTGGTGTTCATTTAATTGTTCCAAATTGGCTGAAGCAACGTAAACAACTAAGTGTGAACTTGGCCATTGATACACCTAAACAGAATAATGCGTATAGTGAACCGTTATTAAACTGGGAGAATGTTGCGAATTTCACTTATAACATCGCCATTGGAGATGTTGTGCTTTCATCAGAGGATTTTACGCAATATGTTGAGGAAAAGAGACCTTTTATTTATCAAAATGGACAGTGGATAGCTTGGGATCCTTCTATGGCTAAAAAACTTCAATCCTATCTTGAGCATCTTGATCAGAAAGCAACCTACTTAGATACACTTCTACTTGATGAATTAGATGCCGATCAGGATCAAACCGGTCTCGATGTTGACTGGGAAGTTGAATGGCAGGAGGAGATGAAGGACAGCTTAACAAAGATTTATCAAGAGGAACCACCATTAGTTCACTTGCCTCAATTGTTTACTGGTGAGCTACGAGCCTATCAACATCAAGGTGTTTCATGGTTGGCTCATTTACGCCGAGCCGGCTTTGGTGGTGTATTAGCTGATGACATGGGACTTGGGAAGTCCATTCAGACCTTAGTCTATATGCTCTATGTCAAAGACGCTCAAAAAAAAGCAAACGAATCATCAGAACCATTTTTACTCATTTGCCCAACTTCCCTGTTATACAATTGGGCACACGAGGCCAAACAATTTGCTCCCTCACTACGAGTATTTATTCATCATGGTCAAACAAGAATTACTCAACTGTTAGACAGTGATGAACTAGATCAATGGGATGTTGTTCTAACGTCTTATCAACTTGCTGTAAGGGACGCTGAGGCGTTTAAAACCATTCAGTGGAATGGCATGGTACTAGATGAGGCACAACATATTAAAAATGTGGATACAAAACAACGACGAGTCATTAAACAGTTTCGGGCCAATCACATTTTTGCACTAACTGGAACTCCTATCGAGAACCGTCTAAGAGAACTATGGTCACTCATGGATGTTACCAATCCAAGTTTATTAGGTCGATACAGTGCCTTCCAGAATCAATTTATTAAAAAGATTGAAAAGGAAAAAGATCAACAGCGCTTGGAGCAGCTTCAGGCGACGATTCGACCTTTTGTACTTAGAAGGAAAAAGAATGATCTGTCATTACAGTTAAACCTGCCAGAGAAGCGTGAGCGTATCCATAACGTCCACCTTTCACTTGAACAAGCAGCCTATTATCAAGCTGTTGTTGAAGAAGTGAGTAAACAGCTTAACGAAGTATCCAATATGGAGAGACGTTCTCTTATCTTACGGAGTTTAACCAGGTTAAAACAAATTTGTAATCACCCTGCACATTTTTTAAAAACAAAGGATATGGACGCACACGAATCAGGAAAATGGACTGAGTTTGTACGTATTGTTGATGAAATCCAAGCCAACAACGAAAAGGTATTGATTTTCACTCAATATAAAGAGATGGGTTCTTTAATCACTCAAGAATTAGAAAAACGCTACAGCCGTCCTGTTCCTTTTTTACATGGAAGCTTAACACGAGCGATGAGACAGGCTGTCATTACTGACTTTCAAACAAATGAAGAAACAACCGCATTTGTGCTTTCTTTAAAAGCTGGTGGAGTTGGCTTAAACCTAACTGCAGCCACACATGTCATCCACTATGATCGCTGGTGGAATCCTGCTGTCGAAAATCAAGCGACAGACCGCGCATTTAGAATTGGTCAAACATCAGATGTAACCGTTCATAAACTTATTACAACGGGTACGGTCGAGGAACGAATTGATCGCATGCTTGTGACGAAGCAATCTCTCGCGGATGAAATCTTGTCATCAGATGCTGCGAAATTTACAGAGATGACAAATGATGAGGTACTGAACTTAATCCGTTTAACCAAAGACTAAAGGAGGTAACACGTCACCTTGGATCCTATATTTGAAACCTATTGGAACGGATCTACAAAAAAAACACCGGAACGATTCACAGCTGAACACTACCATTCAGCTGATGAAGAAGAGGCAGCATGGACGTCTTTTCGAGAAGCTGTTCAAAAGGCTGCAACAGATCAAAATTCTAAGAAATAAGAAACAAAAAAAGCTCGGGAATCATCTTACCAAAAATGATTTCCGAGCTTTTTATTATTTTGTAATTTCAACATCTATTGTTGTTTTAGGAAGTTCAGAATTGTCCTCTGTCTTACCAGCTATTTCTGCTTGTAGTGTATAATTTCCTTCTTCAATATGAGTAAGAGGGATTGACTCTTCATACGTACGAGAATCCCCTTTTTCAATTTCCTCTTCCATAATAGCCATTGTAAACATCATGCCCTCAGAGAAACGATACACTTCTTCATCTGCATCATCTGTCATAACCAACTCATATGCCTGTGAACTAGAAAACTCAAGTGTTTGTGTATCATCCGTATTATTTGTCAATTGTAGTTCAACTTTAAGATCTTCATTTTCTTGAACTGCTTGAACTTCAAGCTGCCAGCCATTCATTTCCTCGGCTCCTTCCTGATTTTCTTGACTCTCATCACCCGGTGCTTCTGCTTCTTGTCCACACGCAGTTAATGTAACGAGTAATCCCGTTATAAGAATTGGCTTCCATTTTTTAAACATAAGACGTCCACTCCCTATTGTTTGTTAAATAATCCGTAGACACTAGCTGTTTCAACAATATTTGTAAACGCAGTTGGATCGACATCATTGATAATTGTTTTCAGATCGTATAATTCGTATCTCGTTAACACGATAAACAATACTTCTTTATCATCGGATGTATATCCTCCTTTTGCTTGGACCCGTGTAATACCTCTTGTTAGTCGTTCATGTATTGCTGTTCTTAACTCTTCTGCATGTTTTGTTACAATCATAGCTGTGAGTTTTACGTAACGTGTATGAATGGCATCAATAACTCTTGACGTTACATATAGTGCAACCAATGTATATAAAGCTTTCTCTGGATCAAATAAAATTCCTGCTGCAAAAACAATTAAACTATTTAAGACAAAGAAATAAATCCCAACTGGACGATCACTGTATCTCGCAAGAACCAAAGCGATGATATCTAAACCTCCAGAGGATGCCCCCAAGCGAAGCATGAGTCCTGCTCCTACGGCTCCTAGAACCCCTCCAAATACTGCGTTAAGAAGAATATCCTGTGAGAAGGCATACTCAGGCAATACTTCAAGAAAAAAGGAGGTAATCGCTACACTGACAAAACTATATATAGTAAAGCTTTTTCCAACCTTCATCCAACCAAGAATCGCAACTGGAATATTTAATAAGAATAACAATAACCCAGTCGAAAGATCAAATAAAGAAGCTATTAACTGCGAGACACCAGTAAAACCACTCGCAAAAACATCAGCTGGGATTAAGAAAAAATTAAGTGATGCGGCGAGTAACGCCGAACCGATAATAATAATGATGACTTTCTGAATTTCCTTAAACATTCATACACCTCTTATTTGATCTACTAATGATACCTATTTCAGATGAGTTGAAAACCAATCTGTTAATTGAAAAAATGCTGTCCGTGATAAAACATGTTCTGTGTGCTTTTCTGTGTACAAAGCAAGCCGGTCTGGAAATGATTTGTAATCTGATAATAATTCATTATAAAGCGTTGTTGAATAACTGGACGGGACTACCTGATCCTTTTCTCCATGCCAGATCATTAATGGTCTTCCATTTAGAGCATGAAGTTGAGTCGATAAGTCAAAAGGTTTCAAACTTATCAGGGTTGCATTCACCTCTTCATCAGGGATCGGTAAACCTTGTTTCTTCAATTGATCAATTTGTAACATGGCAAAATGTTCGTAATACGCACTACCCATTAAGCTAACAGCAGTATGAATCCATTGATATTGACTCAAAGCACCATACGTTGTGATGCCTCCCATTGATGTTCCGGCTACGCCTATTCGGTTAGGATCACTTAACCCACGACTGACTAGGTGATTTTTTAATCCTTCTAGCTCACTTATGGACGTCATCACAATTTCCCAAAGCATTAATGTTCTATTGAATCCAGTTATATTCGCTTCACGCTCTCCATGATGCAAGGCGTCAGGCAAAATGACTCGAAACCCTTTGGACGCAAGATGGTAAGCTATATGTAAGTTTTGATCTTTGGCACTAGTAAGTCCGTGATAAAAAAAGACCGTTGGCTGATTGTCTTGATTCATTATGGATTGCTCTGACACATGTAAAAACGGAATATCACCTAACTGCTCTCTAACAATCGAAATCATCGTGAGTTCGTCTCCTTTTATTGAGATCTCAAAAGATAAAGCCACCAAAAAGGTGGCTTACTTGTTATTTAACTGTTGCTCTTCATTGTAACGTTGTACGCTATACAACGCTCCTTCACCAACCATTTTGCTATCTTCTGATTTAGGCACAGGGTTTCCTAACTGCTCGTCCTGTTTGGGTTCACCCGAAGTTACCTTATCCGAAACTTTATGGTAAGAATCTTTAACGACTTTAGAAACTCTAGCACGTCTGGACTCATCATTTAACCAAATGACCGCTCCACTAACTGCTCCTGCAACGGCTGATGCTACAAGCCATTTTTTTACACCCATTAAGATCTCCCCTTCCTTCTCTTATTAAATATATTTTCCTATTCCAAACGATATTAAACATGAATTAGATGATCCTATCGATCATTTTCCATCTTCATATAATTCATCTGTATGTTTAACAACCCATTCCAAGCCATCTTTCACTTCGCCTTGCCATGAAAGCATACCGCCTGCAAAATTACGAACATTAGTCATGCCTTGCTCCTTTAAATAGCGAGCAACATTTTGACTTCGTTTTCCACTTCTACAGATAAAAACATATGAAGCATTACGATCAAAATCATCCAAAAAACTCGGAATCGTATTCATTGGAATTAATGGAACCCCTGGAATATGCGCTTCTGCATATTCATCTAACTCTCGCACATCAACTAGTATTGGTTCTTTGGCTCCAGTAGCCAAAAGCTGACGCAATTCTTCTTGATCAACCTGTACAATACCTTCTTCTTCAAATGACATCGGAACTCTCACCCTTATTGTTTATTTTTATTTAGTGTAAGGAAGCATATACGGTGTGTCAATCAACTGGCTTTGCTATCTTTAATTTAATCAGTCGATATGTGTGAGAAACAATGACTTTGCCTACCGCATACGTTGGAACAGCTAAAAGCAATCCTAATAATCCAGCAAAACGACTTGCCACTAATAATAGAAATATAATCGTTACTGGGTGGACATTTAATTGACGTCCCATTATTTGTGGAGAGATTAAGTTACTTTCAATTTGTTGAATAACCAACACGCCTAAAATAACGGCAAGAACCATAAATGGAGAATCAAATAGTGCCACAATAACAGCCGGAGCTGTCCCAATCCATGGACCGATAAACGGAATGACATTTGTGAGCATCGCAACAATCGCTAAAACAAGTGCGTATTCAAGTCCAATACTCAAATACAAGATTAAGCACAAAATACCCACACATACACTCACAAGAATTTGCCCCTGAAGGTATGAGCTTAATGCCTTATCCATATCAGAAAGAATGCGACGACCTTCCTCCTGTTGTTTAGCAGGAACAAATTTTAATAGGAAAGCTTGGAGCTTTGTCTCCTTCTTTTAATAGATAAAATAAAACAAAAGGGAAAATAACAAGAACAATCACAACACTCGCAACGGCCCCTATCACTTTTGCAATATTTGAACCAAGTGAGGTCACATAGCCTTCTAAATTTCCAGTGATCTTTTCAACGATATCGTTAAATGAGTTCTGTCCAGACTCTTGAAAACGCTGAACATATTCATTTTCTTGTAAATTAAGGATCATGTCTTGTCCTTGTTCAATATAAGTTGGAACATTATCTACAAAGCTGCTTGTTTGAGATTGAATTTCAGGACCAATAAGTAACACACTTCCAGTTCCTAGCCCAATTAATGCCAGGAATACAATGAGGATAGAAAGGCCTCTCGGAATTTTTTTACTTAAAAGGTTCACTAAAGGTCTTAATAGATAGTAAAATACTCCTGCAATTGCAATGGGAGCAAACAATGTTTGTACTAGAATAGCAATTGGTTGGAAGATAAAGCTTACCAATGAAGCAAGATAAATGATAAGCAAGATTAGAGCAATTCCAACCCCTACTCTAAAAGATTTCGACTGAGGCATATAGGGCAATTTCCTTCCTAAAACATTTTTTTTAAGTATATCACTCTTATTGATGAACAGGAAACGGGGACAGATATTATATTCTATCTATATTTCTAACCTTTGATTTTTAGACATGACTTTTGGTTTATGATGATTTTCATATGGGTAATGAATAATAATAGTCTTATTTTTTGAAGGAGGGTTTCCGTTGAAAGCCAAACTAGGTCTAGCAATTGGAACAAGCCTGATGTTGGTGGCTTGTGGGCAAGGAAATGACGAAACACCAACCACGGATACGGGACAAAATGAACCTGAAGAAGAAACTAATCAAGAAGCGGAAGACGAAATGACAACCGAGAGCGTCTATTTGTTTTTCCCTGATGAAAATGTCGAGGAGCTATACCGAGTTGAGCGTAGTATCTCCCAAGACGACATTGAAGGGGCAACTGAAGCATTAGAGCTGTGGCTTGAAGGTCCAGAAACAGATGAATCAAACTTGACCACACTTACTAATGACTCTGCCATCGAGGTGCAGTCTGTTGAAGAAGAGGATGGAATTGCATATGTATCCTTCTCACCAGAATTCTTAGACATACAAGTAGGCTCAGGAACAGAAGAGATGCTCCTGCAGCAAGTTGCCTTAATTATGGATCAATTTGGTTATGAAGAAACACAAATTTTAATAGATGGTGAAACACAAGAACAGCTATTCGGACACATTCAAACCGACCAACCAATTACCTCAGAGGACCCAGAATCATACGAGTTGGTCGAGTCATAAAGGAGATTCCTACGCTTTAGCTCTCATGCGGGAAAATGCCGCTTGGGAGCTTTTTTTCGCTATTATGCAAAACCGTTGAAGACTCAGGGTAAAATAAGAGTGGAAAATCGCTAAGGGCAATACCAAGAAACATCTAGTCAAAACCAAGCTACATTGCAATTCATCAAGATGCTTGTTTCGATAGCAAGAGAAATTGACGAAACGTCAAGAGGGATTGATCTTTTACTAAGATCTGAGTCCCTACACAAAGAATAACAGCGGAGGAAACAAGAGCCTCTCTACCTTAGCAAGAGAAAGGACAACTTTAGCAAGGACCTCCTGCATCACATCAAGAACACTCTTCAAGTCCTAAGACCACACAGCATTTCACAAGCGTCAAATTGACTAAAAGGAATAAACCTATTCAGGTTTAGATCGATTAGACAAAGAATGCAAAGCAAAGAAGGCGTGAGCGCAATACCAAGAAAAACGAGATCGCAATCAAGGTAGATTGCTGATTCACCAAGAGGTCAGCTGCGGTAGCAAGAAAGAATGACGTTAAATCAAGCGGAATCAATCTTTTACTAAGCTCAGTACCTCTACTCTAAGAGAAAACGAGATCAAACCAAGAGCCTCGTCCCATTAGCAAGAAAAACAGTACTTTTAGCAAGAACCTTCGTCCTCACACCAAGAGTCTTCTCCAATACCAAGCCCTTCCTCCCCTCACCAAGAGCCCTCTTCCAAGTACCAAGGCCTTCCTCTCCTCACCAAGAGCCTTCTCCCTATACAAGACCACTCTACTACCACCAGCACTAAAGCCTCCAACTCATCCCGCTTCCCACAAACAATCTCTTTTTAGAACAAAAAAGAGGCGAAAGATCCCACTATTGTAGAATCAATCGCCTATCTTGTTTAAAAATGTTTTATCATTTGACTTAAATCTAATTCTCTACATATGTAAACTGATGCTGTGGAAAACGTTCGGTCAACTGTTCTATTAAATAATCTTGGTCAAAACCACTTGGTTCTTCATCAATGATTTGTTTGATCGTTTCAGAAACGTTTTGCTGATAATATGACACCATATCAACCGATTGATCTGCCCTAATTAGAGATTCATTCTCTCTTATGAAATCAACAAGATCCTGATAATTTGTTGTTTCAATTACGACGGAAATTTCCTCATCTGTATCCTGTGCTTGAACGGTTATTGGCTGTTGTTCGTATTCATTAATCACAAGTGGAAGTGGTAAAGAAAAAGCGCGCGCCTGGCCCTGTTCTACTTCTTGCACGTTATTTTTGTTAACAAATAAATCTCCTAAATAAGCTTGAGGAATGACATTTGATACACTGAAATATGTAGCAACGGCAAAAGCACTTAGTAAAATAGCAACGATATGATCATTTTGCTTTGATTTTGTTTTTTCTTTAAAAAGTTTTGGTATGAGTAAACTCCCAACTGTTACAAATGCAATCAAGAGTCCAACTAATAGAATTTGAAATGGTACCTCACTTAATACAATCACACGATTCTTCCTCTCTTCAGTCAAGCGTAAAACCACCTTATATGCTACCACAGGTTTGAACTAGAGAGAAGGAAAAACACCACCAATCCGCTATAATGGAATGTTTCCATGCTTTCTTTGGGGCTGCTCTCGTTTTTTGCCTTCCACAAACGAGAAGGCTTGAATGAGCCGTTGTCTTGTTTCATTAGGATGAATGATTTCATCAATGAGTGCTTTTTTGGCAGCGTGATACGCATTTGCATATTTACTGCGATATTCGCTAATCTTCTGCTGCCTTGTTTCCTCGGGTTTAATACTTTCTTGAATCTCTTTCGCATAAATGATTGAAGCCGCACCCTCTGGCCCCATCACGGAGACTTCAGCGCCAGGCCAAGCAAATACAAAGTCAGCACCGATCGCCTTACTATTTAATGCAACAAAAGCACCGCCATATGCTTTTCTAATAATAATCGTGATCCTAGGTACCGTTGCAGTCGCAAATGCGTAGATAATCTTTGCTCCATGCCTAATTAATCCACCCTGTTCTTGTTTCAATCCAGGCATAAACCCACTCACATCCTCAAGTACTAATAGCGGATAATTAAAGGCATCGCAAAAACGAACAAATCTTGCACACTTATCAGATGCGTCCATATCAATACATCCAACCATTACTTTAGGATTGTTTGCAACAAAGCCTATTGGCTGCCCATTTAACCTCGCAAAACCAACCACTATATTTCTAGCAAACTTCTCCTGAACTTCAAAAAAGGTTTCATGATCAACAATAGAACGAATGAGTGTCCTGCTATCATAGCCTTTTTTCGGATCATCTGGTAACAAAGTCATTAACTGATCCACTTTTGGTGCCATCACTTCATGAGCATGGCTAGGTTTCCATAAACAAATTAACCGTCGCACTTCTTGTAAAATGTCCTTCTCAGATGCTGCTGTTACATGTGCATTTCCACTTACTGTCGCATGCATCAATGCTCCGCCTAACTCCTCCCCACCAATTTCAGACCCCGTAATGGCTTTTACAACTTTTGGACCAGTAATAAACATTTGACTTGTTTTTTCTACCATGAATATAAAATCTGTTAATGCTGGCGAATAAACTGCTCCACCCGCACACGGACCTAATATTACTGAAATCTGCGGGATGACTCCTGAGTAGATTGCATTTCTATGAAAAATGCTTCCATACCCCTCAAGCGCTGCTATTCCCTCTTGAATTCTTGCTCCTCCAGAATCATTTAATCCAATTATTGGCGCCTTCATATCGACAGCCAAATCCATTAGCCATGCAATTTTCTTCGCATGAATCTCACCGAGTGAACCTCCCGCAACCGTAAAATCTTGCGCAAAAATACAAACCTTTACCCCGTAAATCGTTCCTACTCCGGTTAAGACACCATCATTTAATAGTTCTTCTCCGTCCTGATGACCTGTAGCAAACTGTTGAAACTCAGTCCATGAACCAGGATCTACTAGATCATCAATTCGCTCTTTTGCCGTCCTTTTTCCTTTTTTATGTTGCTTTACTTTCTTTACTTGTTCATCTGCTATGATGCCATGTAGTTTATTTAAATATGCCTGCAAGCTGCTATTATCTGTCATAACTCCACCTCTTTATCTATCTCTTTATATGTCCAGAAAACAGCAGAGTTATGCATGAAGAGTTCGATACAGGGATAGGGTAAGCAGTTATATCCTAATAGTCCATAATCTAATCTAACGCGCCTATCTCTGCCTCTAGTCCCTCATAAAAAACAGGGAAACCGACAATCAACATGTCGGTTTCCCTGTTTGAATTTAATTTTCTCGTGTTAGTGGCATAGTCACGCAGCGGAATGATCCACCTGATTTAATGATTTCGGAAAAAGGGACTTCGTATAAGTCAAATCCGTGTGCCCTCAGCTGCTTGTTCGTTTCCGTATTCTCAGGCAAGACGATGATTTTCCCGTTGCCAACTGAGAGAACATTTACTGCTAAGGAGAATTGCTCTTCCTTTGATACTTCTATTAATGTGTATTTTTCCGCTAACAATTCTAGATGTTTTGCTTCTATGGCCTCTGAGTACACAAGTGCAACTTGATCTGAAACCGGATTGAATACACAGTCTAAATGAAGGTAGGCGCTGTCGAAATGAATTGGATGAATGGATTTTGTTGGGTGTTTCTTTTGAATAAAGTCAATAATATTTTGGCTTGTGCGGCTACTGATTCCAATGAAGATATCATCTCCATCGATAATCACATCGCCCCCTTCTATCGTTCCCCCTGAAATAGGAATATAGGTGACCTGAAGATGATTTAGGTAGTTGCCTAGAACCTTTTCTTCTCCTTGGCGAATCGGTCGTTCAAGTGCAGCTAGATACAAGCTATCTTCTATCACAAATCCTATATCTCTTGTGAAAACTTGTTCTGGATACGCAGAGTCTGGAAGTAATTCATGCACATTTATGCCAAGAGAGGTTAGTGTCTTTTTTAATTCATTATGCTGAGCTAATGCGGTTGGAATATCAATATTTGTTTCCTTATAATGTGCCTGTATTGAATTAATGACTTCTTTTATGCTCATATGTTTCGGCGGACATACGATGACTTCTTTTAATCGATCGTATTCTGTTTGGCAAAAACTTTTCATTCTTGGCTCCCACTTTCGTTTATATTCTTACTTTCAGTCGTTTCATATATGATTGTGATGCGAACAAGCTAAAAGCGATTACATATACTAATTGTGAACCCGCATAAAAGGAGGGTGCCTTATGAACATTCATTCAGATAAACTATTGGCATGGATCAAAAAGGATTCATACTTATATTCTGCTTACCATTATATACGATTAAATATGAATAATCAGGATGAAGCGTTACATTTTATGTATCATCTTTATATTGAAAACTCACCCATTTTATTAAATGGCTTTCATGATTTTCTTGCCAATGAACAAAAAAGCTGACTGGAAAACAATCCAGCAGCTTTTTTACTTGTCACCTTCGTTTAATAACCAACTTATAAATTAACACAATTGCAGCAGCGATCAACAATAGGTGAACTAGTTTTCCTGCAATTCGAAAGATCACACCGATTAACCATATTCCTAAAATAATCAACAAAATCGTCCAAAGCATCTCATCACCTCATAACATTCAGTAAAAAGTTCATATTTTATAAACCATAGTATGCGTTTTACGTTCAATAAATACTCTAAAAAAATACTGGACGCCTCGCGCGTCCAAGCGGAATCTTTATTGAAAAGTAAGATGCAGTTTAAATCCATAATCATAAATTGTTTTTCCATTTTTATGATCCTCAACTAATGTTTTATACTCATTCGTCACGGCCATAAACTGGTGCTTATTCTTGTTGACCAACGATTCATCAATTTGTGCCAGTAATTGATTTTTCTTATGATAATAGAGAGAGTATTCAAGAACTGCCTGTGCATAGAGAGAATAGACGGCAGCCTGGGAGCGCTTTTGCAGTTTTTTTATGATTTCAAGCTGCTTAATAACCTCTTTATCCATTGCGAATTGGTTGCTCATCTTATTTTCCTCCATTTACTATGAATTCTTTGACATTTCTTAAGGCGTTAATGATTAAATACCCCGTTGTTTGTCGAATAAAACCTTCTACTCTATTTTCTTTTGTTCAATGATGTATCCTTGAATCAACTTAAACGATCCTGAAAATCAGGATCGTTTGTCATTTACTTTCAATATACTGGTTCAACCATCATCCGTTACTTCCCTAATGATTGAAGGACGTCGTTAACGGTTTCTACTACTCGCTCTTTTTGGAAGGGTTTTACGATAAAATCCTTTGCTCCAAGTTGGACAGCTTCTAGTACTAATGCCTGCTGGCCCATTGCTGAACACATGATGATGTTGGCGTTGTGATCTAGTTGTTTAATTTGTTTTAATGCTTGAATACCGTCTAATTCTGGCATTGTGATATCCATTGTTACTAAGTCTGGATTCAGCTCTTGATATTTCGTTATAGCTTGAAGGCCATTTTCAGCTTCGCCTACTACGTCGTATCCAGCATTCACAAGGATATCTTTTATCATCATCCGCATAAATGCAGCGTCATCAACGATTAATATAGAAGCCATTTGTTCACCTCATTTTTCTATTCCTGCATGACTTTTTCTAAATTGATTAAACTGAACAATCGTGTTCCGAGCTTTACCACGCCATCAAGATAATGGGCTTCCACACCACCAACTACTTCTGGTGTTGGTTCGATTTTCCCTACAGGAATATCTAATACGTCATTTGCACCATCAACAATTAACCCTAGAATTAACTCTTCATTTGCTGTGATAAGGATTCTAGTTGTTTCATCCGATTCTTTCTCTTCAAGACCAATTTTCTGTCTGAGATCAATAATTGGTGTGATAACCCCACGAAGATTCATGACACCTTTTACAAACGATGCGGTCCCTGGAATCCTTGTAAAGGTCTGCATCCGTTCGATTGATTGGATCTCACTCACTTTGATTGCGTATTCTTCATCGTGCATTTGAAAGATGATTACTTTCATTTGCTCTTCAAGTATTTCGACACTCATTTGCAGTTACTCCTCTTTTTTTGGGATTCTTATTTGATCAAGGCGTTTGGATCCACAATTAAAGCCACTTCTCCATCACCAAGAATGGTCGCACCTGAAATCGCAAACACACTGGTCAGATAATTACCAAGTGATTTTAAGACAATGTCATGCTGACCAATAAGAGAATCTACAACTAAACCTGCCGTCTGGTCGCCTTTTTGGATAATAACTAAGGAATAGAAATCTTCTCCTGAGTCTATTTTAGGCGTGTCGAATACATCTCGGAGGAATACAAGAGGCACAACTTTGCCTCTAAAATCAATGACCTTCTGACCATGAGCACTAAATAATTCGTCTTTATTCACAATGGCTGTTTCTACAATGGATGTTAAAGGAACGGCATATTTTTCCCCACCTGTTTCAACAAGCATGACATCAATGATAGAAAGTGTAAGCGGAAGCTGAATTAAGAACGTTGATCCTTTTTGAAGCTCAGATTGCACTGTGACAATACCGCCTAACGATTCAAACGTATTTCGCACAACATCTAAGCCTACTCCGCGACCCGATATATCTGTAATTTGGTCAGCCGTGCTAAAACCAGGTTCAAATAACAATGCAAATACTTGTGTATCTGTTAAGGTTTGTGCATCTTCTTCGGTGATAATGTTGTTTTTAATTGCTTTATTTAACACCTTCTCACGACTAATGCCAGCTCCATCATCCTTTATCTCAATAAAGACATGATTCCCGCTATGATAGGCACTTAACAGAACCGTACCTTGCGCAGGTTTGCCAACAGCTTCTCGCTCTGCAGGTGTTTCTATTCCGTGATCAATCGAATTGCGCAATAGATGAACAAGAGGATCACCAATTTCATCGATAATTGTACGATCAAGCTCTGTTTCTGCTCCTACAATTTCTAGATGGACTTGTTTATTTAGATCTTTAGATAGATTACGAATCATACGAGGGAATCGATTAAATACCGTCTCAACCGGCATCATTCGCATAGTTAATATAATTTCTTGTAAGTTCCCGGTTGTACGTGACATTCTTTCTACCGTTTCAGTAAGCTCGGTATTCTCAAGCTCTCCAGAAATTTGTTCCAATCTGCCTCGGTCAATAACAAGTTCTTCAAAAAGATTCATTAAGACATCTAAACGGTCAATATTTACTCGTATCGTTTTATTTGTCTCTGGTGCTTTTTGAACCTCTTTTTCTTTCTCATTTTCTTTTTCTTTTGTTGGCTCACTGATTGGTTTTAGTTCATTTTTGTCGTTCTGCTCAGCTTGAACAAAACTAGTCATTGATTGAACAAATACATCGTCGATTTCGGATATGCCAAGAATACGCTTTTTAATCTCTTCACCAGACTCTTTTGAGATAACCGTAACTAAAAAGTCGAGATCAAATTGCTCTTCTTCCAGTAATTCTGCCGCGGGAGTTGATTTAATGACCTCTCCAGCTTGACCAAGAACATCAAACACCATAAAAACTCGCGCCGCTTTTAGCATGGCTTTTTCATCAAGAACAACTTTTATTTGATAAACAGAATAACCTTGCTCTAATGATTCCTCTAAAACCGTACGCTCATATTCATCATATATTTCTAATAGATCAATCATTTCAGTTGTTGCTGAAACCTCGGAAGCTACCTGATTTTTCCCTTTTTCAATGGCTTCTAATTCACGAACTAATGAGGTTACGTCTAACTTACCCTCACCGCCACTTGCGATGTCATCCACCATGTTTTCTAAGGAATCTACTGATTGAAACATAATATCAATAATCTCGGATGTAGCTTGTTTCTTTTTATTTCTAATAAGATCAAGCACATTCTCCATATTATGTGTCAGGTGAGCTAGGTCCTCATAACCCATTGTTGCTGACATTCCTTTTAACGTATGTGCAGACCGAAAAATTTCACCTATAATTGATTCATCTTCTGGCTGCTTCTCAAGCTTAAGAAGATGATCATTCACTGCCTGTAGATGCTCTTGACTTTCATCAAGAAAAACAGCCAAGTATTCTGAATTCATCAAAACTACGTCCACCTCATTCTATTCATTCTACCTAAGACTTTTTTAGCGATAAAAAAGTCTACTATTACTCCTGTTACTTATATCGGTATGAATGTGTGTAGGTTTCAATAGTTGTTGACGTAGTTTTTAATTTAACTAATTCACGAACTGCTTCGCGAACCTCATCCTCTTGAGATTCTGTTACCGTAATTTCATGAAGCTGTTGATTGTGATCTCTTAATACGACTAGAAATAAGCCTGATACAGACTGTCCCGTTTTTTGTTCGTACGCCCATTTATATAAAATAAGCTGCGCTCTATAGCGATTAATTAACTCTACTCCTGAATTCTCAAGAGAGTTGGTTTTGATGTCTAATAGACAGAGTTTTGAATCTATCACTGTTACCCGGTCAATGATTCCCGTTAATTCTGCGCCTTCTACCTCTAATGAAAAAGCCCATTCATTTTCTAGTGCCTCTCCTAACTCCAATCCTGCATAAACAGTAACCAGTTTTAGCATTTCTTCTTGATAAATCGAGTCACCTTCTAGTTCTTTTAATGTTAGGTCAACCGATTCTTTAAGCGCCCATCCCAAATCATATAGTTCACAGGCGCGGTGTACATAAGTTCCGAGACGACTAGCCGCTAAACCATGAGTGCTTGTCACGCTCAGATTGTCTTTCATTGTAGGGTTTTGTACTTTTACATATTGATTGATAAACTGCTCTGGATCATTCGAATAGGCTACAACTTGGCTAACAGATAGTGGAACTGGCAGCAATGTATGCTCCTGTTGAACAGCTGGAGTGTTATATACTCCAATTAAATCATTTTGCCAAACCTCACTTTTTTCTGAGGTTCTCTCTTGATACCATGTTCCATTTAAAGAATTGACATCTGCCTGTTCAATCATTTCTAACCAAGTCGTTTTGGCTTGGTTGATTATTTGCTTTTACGAGAACTAACTTGTCCCGAGCTCTTGTCGTCGCCACATAAAATAAACGTTTGGCCTCTTCAATAGCTTTATCATTAGCTTCTGCTTTTGCTATATGGTAACCAGGTGTTTCAATTGTTTGATCTTCTGTTTCAAGGTTCATTACTACTCCGAGCGTTGAATGGAATCGTACTTTTCCTTTTTCACCTTGTGGCTTTTGATGTAGCTGTGGCAAAAAGACGATCGGGAATTCCAAGCCTTTTGATCCATGCACAGTCATGATCGTAACCGCATCTCCTTGCGCTCGCTCAATCGTCGAATCCCCTTCTTTTGCGCTCCACTCTATACGTTGTTGAATCGCTTCAAGCAAGGCGGTTAAGTCAGGTTCTTGCTCATTCACCAATATATCAATGAGTTTTTCTACATTCCTGACGCGTTGTAGGCCTCCAGCTTGCATAAGAAGCGAGGTTTTTAATCCACTCTGCTCAAAAAGCTGGTACAAGCCATCTATTAAAGCGGGTACTGGCTGAAACGGAATCCATTGGTCCATCCAAGCTCTAAGCTTACTTATTGCTTGTATGAGGTGGGGATGTTCGTCAAAAAACTGCTCATCAAAACAGATATACTCACCGATTGACTGATGTTCTTTACATGCGTTTTGTATCGTTAGAAAATCGTCAATCGTTAATCCAAATAACGGACTTCTAAGTAAAGCTAATACGTAAAAGTCTTCATAAGGCTCATGAATCCATCTTAATAACATAAGAAAATCCACAACCTCACGTCGTTCATAAAAACCTATACCACTTTGCACCTCATATGGAATTTGAGCCTCTTTTAATGACTTTTCAAGTTTTTGTAGATGTGTTCTAGTAGGAATTAATACGGCCATATCTTTCCAAGATGCAGCTTGCCACTCATCACCATTATGGACAACCTCTTTTTTCTCTCTGATGATTTCTAGCATACGATTTGCTATGAGGTCATACTCATCTAATTCTCCCGTCAATAGTTCAACTGCATGCTCAGACACTTCGGGAAGGTCTCGGTGTGCTTTAAGGGATTGATATAGAGTTTGATACGAGTAAGTCTGCGTTTCGGCCATCGCTGTTGAGAAAAGTGTGTTCACTGCCGCAACAATTGGCTCAACCGTTCGATAATTGGTATTCATTAACACTCTTCGACTACCATCATTTGTATCCGCAGTATGCTCCAAATCATTCATGATCGTGACATCTGCACCTCTAAATTGATAGATCGATTGCTTAGTATCCCCTACAATAAAACGATAGTTCGGCTGAATTCGGTTAAGAACCTCAAGCTGCAAGGCATTTGTATCCTGGAATTCATCAATCATCATATGTTTAAGTTCTTCCCTGCAAGCTAATTGAATCTCATTATTCTCAAGTAGTGTTAGGGCCTTCTGTTGAAGATCTGTAAAATCAAGACCTCCACGGAATAGCTTCTGATTAGAATACTCTGTATCAAAGGCCTGAATGAGTTGAATAAATTGTGTAAGATAATGCTTCGAATCCTCATTACTAATCGGCTCGGTGCTCTGCTTCAAACGATCTTTAAGGGGTTTCCAGCTATTTTCAAAAAGGTTTAATAGACTTGGTATGTCCTCCTGCCATTTTTTATTTACTCTTGATGGCATATTTTCTAGTAGTTGATTAACATATGCATCATCTGTTACATCCCTTGACTGGCTAAAAAAAGCAGTCATTCGATCAACATGTGTTTGATTTGCTTTTGACAATCCTGATGTCGGAAAGCTTTGAATTGCTTGCTTTGCTTGTTGCTCAAATTCCTCTAATTGACGAACACTTTCTCCTTCTTTCGCTTTAGCCTGTAAACTCCACATATCATCTGCTTCTAAGGTTTGTACAATATTCTCTCCTGGTTCCAGCTCTCGTATCTGGTCATAAACCTGTGTGAGATATACAACAAGTTGATCTTTTCCAAGTGAATGAATAAACGGCTCTGCTTGTCGAAAAAACTCTACAGAATCAAATAAAGCTTGAAAGACATCTTGTTTTAATAAATTGGCATCCACATCATCTAAAATTTGAAACGAGGCAGGTAGCCCTGCTTGATAGGCATACTGCTTCAAGAGTCTTTGGCAGAAGCTATGAAATGTAGAAATAACCGCGCGATCCAAGCGCTTCTTTTTGTTTGGCCCAATAGGTTCTCTCTTCATCTGATTTTGAATCTTGAACCTTTTCTTCTAAACTGCCTCTAATTCTCTGTTTCATTTCTCGTGCAGCCTTTTCTGTAAACGTGATAGCTGAAATCTCTGTGATCTCAGCTCCATGCTGTGAATCAGGTTCTAGAAAAGCACGTTCACACAGATACATAACCCGTTCAGTTAATACTCTTGTTTTTCCGGAACCAGCACCTGCAGCAACAACAACGAGTGGTTCAGTAGAAAAAATCGCTTCTTTTTGTTGGTCATTAAATGTCATACTCATGTAATTGCATTGGCCTCCTTCTGCTCATCCGACACACGGCAGATTGGACCGTATGGACAGCTATCCTTGCAATCTAATGGTTTAACCGGGAATTCGCTCGTCATGCCCGTCCATAAATTCCGCACTTTATCTTCTAACTCGTATTTATCTAGAAACTCCTGTGTACCTAACTCATTTTCTCGGTTTTTACATTGAAAGTTCACTAAAAAACGAGACTGCTTGCCGACTTCAGCTTCATGCCATATTCCATTGTTACTCCGTTTGCCCGGTGCTCTTAGTGTTATGTAAGACGCACCAATAGCCTGGTGAGAAACGCCTGTCTGTTTTTCAAGCAAATCTCTTAGAATATAACTGTATAGTGGCAGTTGTAGCTTTAGTCCGTTTCTCACTTCCTCCTCCATTTTTAAAGAGGATTGTCCAGTTTTATAATCATAAATCACAAACTCGTGGTCTAATTGGTCCACACGGTCAATTTTTCCCTTAAGAATAATTCTTTCTGCCTCACTGATGGCTAACTCCATGTGAAGAGGTCGCTCTAAGGAGGTAATCGACATATTGGCGAGCTTTTCATTGTCCCAGAACAGCTTGCGTTCTGCCTTCCACCACTCTAGCAATCTTGTCTGCCATTGTTGTTTAAGTAAATTTAATTCAAGTTTTGACACATGAGGACTTTCTGCTTCAATAAGTAACCATTCTTTTTCTACTTTATCTTGAATCATCTGTGGTGCCTTTTCTTTCTCTGTTTCACTTAGCATAGAAAAAGGTCGACCAATAACATCTAGCTCTTTATATAACCACTCAATCAATTCATGTACGAGATTTCCAATTAATATAAAGGAAACACCTGTTTCTTCTGTTTCAGGCTCTTTAACCTGAAGCAGACGTTCAAAGGAATAACGAATCGGACAGCGAGCATAGCTCTCTAGCGCCGTGATTGCTACAGAAGCTTGTTGTTTAAGACGATCTGTAGTATCCATTGAAATAGGTTCCTCACCAGACTGTAATCGGCTAAGATGCTGCTCTACTAGTTGAAAATCCTCTGGTAGGTCATCTACCTGATATTGACGACCTCTCCAATAAGCAAGCATCTCCTGCTGTTCAATTACATGACTCGCTTGATCTTTCGCCATTCTCATTTCAAATGACCATTTCCCAACCGGTGGAACTGATTCCAGAAAAATAGACGGCAATAACGGATGATTTGGATCCACGCCTTCTATATAACTGAAGACTAATTTCTCCGCGATATAAAATAATTGTTCAAAATACGCTTGTTGCTTTTTACGAAAATGCGCCTGACTTGGTTTTCCATAGGGGATATCATATTTGTATAAGTCCGATTCTTGTATGTAACCGGCTAACGAATAGCCCCCAGGGAATTGATCTGCACCCATAGAAGGTATATATAAAGTACGACCTGGAAACTGCGCGACATGCTGCCATGTATATGCTTCCGTGCCTGTACGCAAACCCTGCTTTAAGCTAATCTCTTTGTCTTGCAGGGTATCTTTAATCCATTGCTCCATATAGTCATTTGAAACGGTAAATGTATCCATTTTAAAATGGCGATATTCCTGTGCTTTTCGATCAATCGTTTGCTTGATTGTCGCTAACGCTTTTTGTTCTGATTTCAAATGCTCAATATCTTTTAAATTCTTAGCTTCCGCAAGCTGGTTCTCTATCCAGTCTGCTAATTCCAACTCATCGATTCGATGTAGTAGATTGTCAAGATAATCAATAAACCCAGACTGCTTCGCCCAATCCACCTGGTTGATCTGGTCCCGTTTTTCCTCAATGTCTTGAAGTCCAGTTTGACCAGTTCGTTTCAACATGTATTTGGCTTTGGCAAATGCAGTGCCTGCTACACCATAAAAAGAGAGCAGATCTAAAACAAGTGCTTCGTTTTGTTTTTGATCATACCCAGTCTGAAGCATATGTTCTAACAATTTATAGGCGGTTGTTTGCTTCAGTTTTTTGGTGACAGCATGTGTAATCGGCAGCTGCTCCTCATCAGCAGCTCTTCGCCATTCATCCCGGTCCTCTGCTGTAAGTACCACACCTGCAGTGTCGGAGGTGGACTTGATATCTTGGGTAAGACCTGTCCATTGTTCCTTTACAGTAGTCGCTTTTACTAGTGAAACACTTGTGGCTATTCGTTGGGTTGGCACAATAGCAAAACCTGATGTATCGTATCCGATTTTTTGTAAGTCAGCTACCGTTTCATCTACTATGTCTAACGGGGCGTAATGAGGAAGATAAATGGTAGTAGGAATATCTGCTTGGTACAACGCCTCTATCAGTTTAAATTGCAAAGGACTAAAATCATAAAAGCCATCGACAACAACATGCCAATCTGGAATCTCTTTTTTCTGCTGTAAAAGTGACGCTGCTAAAAGAAGCTTGTTTTCAGGATCAATGGCACCATAGTCCTCTAACAGCTGTTCATACGCACGAAATGTAGGCATACAGTCTTTAAATGATTCTTCTACCGCGTCAATTGAAAGTCCAAGCCTTTTTAACTGACCATATGTATCTGCGTAAGCACGTGCTTTTTCCTTTGGTGATCGTGCATCTACTTGTAATTGTTGTTCAAGAATTCGTTGAAAAAAAAGCGTTCTTTCTTGTTCCGTTAAAGAAAGAAACGCCATGTTTTTATGTTTGATCATAGAGCTAGCTAAATCATCAAATGTTCCAAATGTTAACGGATAATGAGAAGATCTAGCTTCTTTTAACCAAGAGCTAGATGGCATAAGATACATGATTGTTGACTTGTGCTCTTGCATCACATGTGCATATTGTTTGATACGTTCTAAGCTTCCGATCTCATGTAAGGCTGTACCAAAAACAGATTGTGTAGCCATGCACTTACTCTCCTTTTGTTCGTAGCATATCAACATGATCAATATCATCTAATAGATATACTTCGGAAATAGGTGTAAATCCAAATGAACGATAAAAACGATCTAAATAATATTGTGCTTGTATTTGAATGGTATTTTGATCGTAGGCTTCTTCTAGTGTTTTAATGGCTTGGTTCATTAATTCTTTTCCGCTGTCTGAACCTCGGAATTCTTTTTTAACAAGTACTCGTCCTATTGATGCATGTTCTCTTTCTGACGATGGAAGAAAAAGTCTGGAATACGCAACAAGCTTGGTCATCTATGTATCCGAGTAAATGAATGGCTTCTTGATCTTTTCCATCTACTTCTTCATATGGACAGTTCTGTTCAAAAACAAACACATTCACCCGCTCTTGTAATATGTGATAAAGTTCTTCTGTGTTTAATTCGTTAAATGTTTTTTTTACCCACTTCATCCTGTATTCCTCTTTTCTACTCAATGTTTAGTTATTGATTCCTACATTAAATCCTAACAGCAGTACGATTGAAAGGGCTGTGAACCAAATAAACCAATAAGCGGATGTCCCACTTCGGTTACGTTTGGTTTTTCTCAAGATCACTTCCATTGCATAGATCAATATTAGTGAAATGATTCCTTTTATTATGTACTGGGCTTGGAATTTGTAGGTATATAAGATAGCGGCTCCTGATAAGATTTGAGCAAGGTACAAAAGCCATATCGTGGTACGCAGTATTCGGTTAGCAAATGGTATCTTCCATTTGTATAAGAGAAAAAGAATGCCGAAAACAATGAGAAGCAGCAACCATGTTCCTATATGAACTTTGTAATATAATAGAAAAATTTGAGCGTTCAAGTTGATCCTCCTACATGTTATCTAGCTAAGTAGACGGCCCTTTCAGCTGAATGAACCCATCTTTCTATCTAATCAAATGCTTGTGATAAAAGTGTATCATAACGGCTAGAAACATACACAAAAAAGAGTAGGTTTGATTGTAAAATTAAGGAGGAAGATCTTTGGGCATGAGGATAACTTTTATTAGATTCTTCGGCTTCGCTACCGGGACGGGAGCGACATGACTGCACACCCCACTTTCATTACTTTAATCGGAAAAAAAAACGATCCTAGATTTAGGATCGTTCGTCTTCATAGGTAACTCGTATACTTCTGTCCCATTAAGTCCAGGGATGTAATTGACCTAATTTAGATCAAAATGCTCTCCGTTTGATTCGTAGATAACCCATTCGGCTACGTTTGTGGCGTAGTCTGCGATTCGTTCGATGTAGCGAGCGATAAATGCGAGCTGGGTTAATTGCTCGGCGTCTTGTTCTGTTGTTCCATTTTTAAAAAGCCCTTTGATAAAGTGACCAAATTGTGCGTCGACTTTGTCGTCTAATGCAGCCATTTTTTGTGCGACGATTAGGTTCTTTGTGCGGAATGATTCTAGTGATTCTTTCATCATTTTGCGCGCATCGCCGGCCATTTGAAGTAGCTCTTGTTTTTTCTCGGCATAACTAGCTTTATCAATTCGTTTAGAAACCTTCGCCATATCAACCGTTAAGTCTCCCACTCTCTCCAAATCACCTGCAATTTTCATCGCAGCAATTAGATTGCGCAAATCAGTGGCTACTGGTTGCTGTCTGGCAATGAGTTGGAATACCTCGTTATTAATTTGTAATTCATACTCATTGATTTTTGTATCGTACTCAATAATTGTGTTCATAAGATCAAGATCTGACTTTTCAAATGCTTCAATGGCCCGATCAAACTGTTGCAGCACTTCTGCGCCAAGGTTTGTGATTTGGGCTTTTACATCTTCCATATGTTGATGGAACGAACTACGTAGCATATTGGAACCCCCTTTTAAATTGACCTAACCTATTTTTATCCAAATTGTCCGGAGATGTATTGCTCTGTTTTTTTGTTATCAGGGTTTGTAAAGATTTTATTTGTATCTCCAATCTCCATCAGCTCACCCATGTAGAAGAAGGCTGTTTTGTCAGAAATCCGTGCTGCCTGTTGCATGTTATGAGTAACGATCACAATCGTATAAGATTTGCGTAGCTCATCAATTAGTTCTTCTACTTTTGATGTACTAATTGGATCAAGAGCAGAAGTTGGCTCATCCATTAATATAACGGAAGGAGTTGTAGCTAGTGCTCTTGCAATACACAAACGCTGTTGCTGTCCACCTGATAGTCCCAAGCCATTAGTATGGAGACGATCCTTTACTTCATCCCACAAAAAAGCATCCTTAAGGCTTTGTTCAACTAACTCATCAAGCTTTTGTTTCTTTTTGATGCCATGAACTCGTGGACCGTATGCAACATTTTCATAAATTGATTTTGGGAATGGGTTAGGTTTTTGAAATACCATGCCTACCTTTTTCCGGAGATCTACTAGGTCTGGTTTACCTGTCAAAAGACTATCACCCTTGTAAACAATATCCCCTGACATTTTTACACTTGGATTCATGTTAATCATTAAGTTAAGAGTTTTAATAAATGTTGATTTCCCACAACCAGAAGGTCCAATGATTGCAGTTACTTCTGATTCATTTATATCAAAGGAAACATTTTTTAATGCATGATTTGTTCCATACCAAAGATTAAAATCCTTTACGTTATAAACGGCTTGTAGCGCCTGTGCTTGTTTCTCCACTGTCATAGTCAATTCTGAGTCCCCCTTAACCAAATCGTCCAGATATATAATCCTCGGTCTGCTTCTCATCTGGATTAGAGAATAACTTGTCAGTCTGATTGTACTCAATTAAACGGCCGTTAAAGAAAAAGGCTGTTTTATCTGAGATACGTGATGCCTGTTGCATGTTGTGTGTCACAATAACAATCGTATAGTCTTTCTTCAGGTCAAGGATTAGTTCCTCAATTTTCGCTGTTGCGATTGGATCAAGTGCTGAAGCCGGCTCATCCAATAACAAGACATTTGGTTTCATCGATAAAGTCCGCGCGATACATAAACGTTGCTGTTGTCCACCAGATAGGGAAAGTGCAGACTCATGTAAACGGTCTTTGACTTCATCCCACAACGCTGCCTTTTTTAAAGAGTCTTCAACCCGTTCTTTCCACTCTTTTTTAGGTATACCATGGAATCTAAGACCATGAGTCAAGTTGTTATAGATTGATTTTGGAAATGGATTCGGACGTTGAAATACCATTCCAATCTCCTTACGAAGTGCGACTACATTTACTTCTTTTGAAAGGAGATTTAACCCTTGGTATTGGATTTCTCCAGTATTACGTGCAATTGAAATCAGATCATTCATTCGATTAATACTACGTAAAAAGGTTGATTTCCCGCAGCCTGAAGGTCCTATTAGTGCCGTAACAGCCTGTTTATCTATATCTAATGAAAGCTCCTGGACAGCATGGTTCTCTCCGTAGTAAATATTTAAATCCTTAACCGTTAAAATCTGACTCGTATTCAAAGCGTTTGTTTCACTCTCCACCTGTTGTTTTTCTGCCGTTACAATGGACATGTGAAGGCCCCCTTATTATTTTGAAGCTGTTAATTTTTTATGAAGTCTTTTACCAAACCATCTTGCAAACAGGTTAAACAATAGAACCGCAATGATGAGCACAGCTGATGCTCCATCGGCAATCTCACGAATATCTGGAACAAGTCCTTGTGTATTTACCTTCCAAATATGAACAGCCAACGTTTCAGCTGGTCTGAAGATATTAAGTGGTGATGTTTCACTAAAAGGATTCAGATTCATCCAGTTTAATCGTGGTGTTGTTAAACCAGCTGTGAAAAGTAAGGCAGCCGCTTCACCAAATACGCGACCAGATGCTAAAATGACTCCAGTTAGAATCGATGGGAAAGCCGCTGGCAAGATGACTGTACGGATCGTATCCCAGTGTGTAATGCCAAGTGCAAAGCTTGCTTCTTTTTGATCGCGTGGCACACTAGTTATGGCATCCTCGCACACACGTACCATAACAGGAAGGTTAAAGACTGTAAGTGCAAGTGCTCCACCAATGATTGTGTAACCCCAGCCTGTAATAGATACAAACAATAATAGTCCAAACATCCCAACAACGATTGAAGGAAGAGAAGCCAAAACCTCTATACATGTACGAATAAAGTTTGTAATTTTACCAGGCTTCGCGTACTCAGCCATATAAATACCTCCACCAATACCAAGAGGTACCGTGAAAACCATCGTTAGAAATAAAATGTAAAAGGAATTAAATAGTTGAGGTCCAATTCCGCCCCCAAGCACGGAATGAACTTGGTGGATTGGTTAAGAAATCAAAGGAAATCACACCGAATCCTTTATAAAAGATATAGCCTAATAATCCAGCTAAAATGGCTACAATAATACCTGCAATTAAAGTAAATACACCTGTTGCGAGTTTATCAGTCATTTTTGTATTCATTAAAATGACCTCCTAGATGATAAGAATCGAATAATTAGGATAAAGATATACGACATCACAAGCAGGATTAAACCAAGTGACCATAAGACATTATTATCTACACTGCCTTGTACCGTGTGTCCCATATTTAACGTAATAATTGTTGTTAATGTAGCTGTAGGATCAGTTAAGGATTCAGCTATTGTACGAGCATTTCCGATTACCATTTGAACAGCAAGAGCTTCACCAAATGCACGAGCCATACCTAGCACTATAGCTGTAAGTAGCATTGGCCAAGCAGCTGGTAAAAGCACTCGTCTAATCGTTTGCCAACGTGTGGCTCCTAAGGCTAGTGACGATTCACGCAAACCATTTGGTAGAGTTCGTAATGCATCTGTTGCAATACTCGTTATTGTTGGTAGGATCATAACCGAAAGAACAATCGTCCCAGCTAGTAAACCAAAACCTTGCCCACCAACATATTGACGAACAAATGGAACAATCACACTTAAACCGATAAATCCGTATACAACAGAAGGAATACCTACAAGCAGCTCAATGACTGGCTGTAAAATTCGTTTACCCCATGACGGAGCAATTTCGATCATGTATATAGCAGCCCCAACCCCAAGCGGAGCAGCTACTAAAGCAGCTAATATCGTTACTGCAAAAGAACCAAAAATAAACGGGAGTGCACCGTATACCGGTCCACCATTTGCTTCACTTCGGGTTGGGTTCCAATCCAAGCCTGTTAAAAAGCTGATTGGATTTACTCCATTCACCACAAATGCCTGAAGCCCCTTAGTCAACAGGAAAAGTGTAATAGAAATAGTAGCTAATATAATAATTGAGGCACATCCATAAACAATAATTTTCCCTTTGCGCTCAATTTTCTCTGCATTGCGATTGTTTTTCTTTAATAAACGGTCGTGGACAGTCTGCTGCTGTGCCGCCATAACAATGGCCCCCTTGCAAAAGATATATAAGATAAAGGCCGGAGAACATCGGTTTTGTATATGTCCCGATCTTCTCTCAGCCTATTAAATGATTTTATTGTACGTCTGTTTGATTTCCTTCTGCATCACGTTCTACTTGCATATCTGTTGAAGGAATATATCCAAGACCAGGAACGATTTCTTGTTGAACATCTTCGCTCATCATGTAATCAAGGAATGTTTTTGCTAGTCCTTCAGGCTCTCCGTTTGTATAAGAATGCATATAAGCCCATACTGGATATTCTCCAGTTGTTACATTTTCATCCGTTTGTTCTACACCATCTAAATTAAGTGGAAGTACTGAATCATCGTTGTAATAAGAGAAAGCAAGGTAACCAATTGCACCTTCAGTTTCAGAAAGAATTTGTTTCACTGTATTGGAAGAATCCTCTGTGATTCCTTCAGCTGGCTCAGCACCATCTAACGCATAGTTCACAAATGTTGCACGTGTTCCAGACGAATCTGGGCGGTTTACAAGAGTAATTTCAACATCTTCTCCACCAAGCTCAGACCAATTTGTTATTTCACCAGTAAATACTTTAATTAAATCTTCAGAAGAGATATCTTCAACGCCTACTTCTGGATGAACAGCCGGCCCCATACCTACAACTGCAATACGGTGATCAACAAGCTCATCTCCTGGAATTTCTTCTTTTTCTTCTGCAAATACATCCGAGTTACCGATATCTACTGAACCATCTGCTACCTGGCTAAGACCTTGACCCGATCCACCAGCTTGAACTTGAATGTCAGCACCTGCATTTTCTGCCATAAACTCTTCTGCACCGGCAGCCATTAATGGTTGAATTGCACTTGAACCAGAAAGAACTAATTGACCTTCAGCTTCTTCAGATGGTGCCTCTTCTCCACCAGCATCTGAATCTCCTCCAAGCTGATCCTGTATCAGTTGTGTCATCATCATTACTTCCACAAGCAGCGACGATTGCAAGCATTAGTGTTAACATCATGAATAAAAGAAGCTTTTTCATTTTCAAAGTAACAACCTCCCATTTTCTCTCCAAATATTTACTGGGCGTTACGCCCCTCTTTCAACTGAAGTATAAGCTTGTTCTATTAAGTTGTTATGATCTGAATGTAAAGATTGTGTAAAGAGAAAGTAAGCGTAATCATTTATGTGAGTTTACAAAGCCAAAACAAAGCGGTGAGAAGAAAGTTCTGAAATTAAAAAAGACTTACTCCTTTGAATAAGACGATACTATTTAATAGGGGTTATGGGTTTCTATCGATTTCATAGTTGTAGACTATCGCTTTGATCCGGGGGCTATCGTTTCACTTTTGCCTTCTATCGTTTCGATCTGAGGGCTATCGTTTCACTTTTGCTGTCTATCGTTTCGATCAGGGCTCCATCGTTTCACTTTTGCTGTCCATCGTTTCAATCTGGGCTCCATCGCTCCATTCCGAGCTCCATTGCTCCACTTTCACACTCCATCGCTCCCCCTAAATCATCACAACAAAATCAAAAAAAAACAGCAAGCATCCTTTAGATACTCGCTCGTTTTTTGATAGCACTTTTATTCTTATTTCTGTTGTTGTTCAATCGTCGGACCATAGATTCCAGGTACTGGAAGTCCCGCTTGACGAAGTAAAACTGTCATTTGTCCACGATGGTGACCTTGGTGACTTGTAAGCATACGTAATACATGGCCTTTTGGACTAGGTGAACCGAAGAAATCAATGACTTCTGAGAAATCTTCATCTGTCCATTCCGCTTTTATTTCTTTAAGAAGATCTGAGCTGATTTTATTATAAGTGTCTAAAATCGTTGCTGCTTGATTTGGCACTTCTTTTGTTTGAGTTTCAAGGTTTTTGATGCCAACTACGGATGCGAAAAATGGAATGGTTGTAGTCAAATGCCATCCTAACCAACCAAGTGAGCTGTGACCTTCTACAATTGACTGTCCTAATGTTTCATCTGTAAGTGAATCTAATACTTTAATCGTTAAATCTTTCTCTACAGCCCATTCTTGTAAAAAATCTTCTTTTGTTCTAAACATTTTGTACACTCCTTCTACTAACAATCATCTTGCTTGTCTAGTATATACAGAAATCAAAAACACTTAAAGAAATAGGGTTTGTTTCAAATTAAGCAGTATCTTTGCGAAAAACCAAAACGACCAACGATCCCGGTTAGGATCGTTGGTCGTTTTGCTCGTTTCATTCTCTAGTTTGCTTTTTGGAAATCTGGATCGTCGAATTTGTGTGCAACCCAGCCTTCTGCATCAATAAATAGTCTCACTGCTACAACTTGGCGTTCTTCTGATAACGTGAAGAAATGCGGGATATTAACAGGTACAGAAATCACATCACCAGGTGAAAGATTAACATCAAAGTAACCTGTCTCTTCACCTTTTATTACAAAGGTTCCTGAACCTGCTGTAATGGCACGGACCTCATCTTCTGTATGCGTGTGGACCTGCTCAAATTTTTTCAAAAGCGCATCCAAATCAGGTGTATCTTCATTTAAAGCAATGACATCCCAATTTTTGTAGCCACGACGTTCGGCCAAAGAACGAATTTCTTCGTCAAATGTAGCAAGCACTTGTTCTTTGTTTTCATCATTTAAGTGGCACTCGTTTTGCAAAGCTTCTGGAAGTTTCTCAGGATTCCAATATTCATATAGAACTTCCTGACTTTCTAAAAAGGCTCTAACCTCTGCCTCACCTTTAATGACTTCTCCTGTATTACGAATCTGAATAACTGCCATTTCTAATCATCCTCCTAAAGATTTAGTTGTTTAAGTCGCAAGTGATACTCAAATAAAAATTCAAGTGCTTCTAAATGTTTTTTTGCCTCAAATCCATTACGGCCCCAGGCTGTAATGCCATGATTACGGATTAATACTCCTTTGATACCTGGCCGTATTTGCTCGGCTACTGCTTCAGCTAGCTGACCAAGGTCTGCATAATTAGGTACAATGGGAATGGTGATGGAGCCGTCTTCCTCCCAGATATTAAATGCTTTGATTAATTCTTGATTTTGAAAAGTAATCTCTGCCTGTTCAGCATAAAGTTCGGAAATGATATTGTTCGATATGGTATGAACGTGTAATGAACAGCCTGCATCTGTTTTTTCATAGATTCGTTGGTGGAGAACCGTTTCAGCTGATGGCTTTAAATCTGTCTGCTCTATAGATTGACTCTGTTCATTTACTAAAAGGAAATCCTCTGGTGTACGTTTTCGTTTATCCCTACCACTTGCTGTAACTAGAAAACGTAATGGGTCATGACTAACCTTTATAGAAAGGTTACCGCTTGTACCAGGAAACCAATCTCTTGCAGCCAACTCATCCTTAATATCCGCAAGCTCGCTCCATAACGAATCATAAACAGCTTGTGTTGTACTCATTACATGTGCACCTCCAGCTTTGAATCAAGTTTTTCGATAATCTGATGAAAACTAGTAAAAGACGAATGATTAAGTGAAAGCTCACGACATTTTTCTAATAGGAATGAATCACATGCAAATACCTCATCCGCTACCTTTGCCGCCTGTAGATCCGTTATTGAATCACCAATGACAATCTTATAAAACTCTTGATCTGAATACTGCCTAAGTATTGATGGTTTGCAACAACCACAATCATTTGAACAGAACTCATCACAGCTATGTGGCCACGTAATCTGTATAGTACGGCCATCAAAATCACTGCCATTACAGTACAAATCAGGCAACAGTGCAAATGGCTTAAGAATGGGTTCCACAAAAAAATCAATGCCTCCACTTACGATTTTTAATGAAATGTTCTTTTCTCGAACATACGTTAAAAAATCAGAAAATCCATCCCGAATCTCCGCTTGGCTTAACACAAACTCTATGATTTCTTGTTTGCGTTCAACTGGAATTAACTTAAACATCTGACCGACGCCTGAACGAATCGAGATCCGTTCAGCTAAAATGTCGTCCTTAATCGTTTCCAAGCCTGGAGGATTTATGTGTTTCATAAGCCCAATAATATTATCTTTTGTTGTAATTGTGCCATCAAAGTCACAGAAGATGATTGGGTCTTTACCTGCAATCTGTGTCATGTTGGACTACCCCACAACTCAAGTGCTTTTGCCAGTTCTGGTGATTTAGCTGCCGCATCAGATAATGATTGAGTAGCAAGTACTCCTGAAACCGCATCTCGAAAGGCCTTAGCACCTGCTCTTGCTCCACCTGGATGACCGTGAATACCACCGCCTGCGTTAATTACTGAATCAATGCCGAAGTCCTGAATTAGAAGTGGCGTCAAACCAGGATGAATCCCAGCCGATGGAACCGGAAAGGCTTTTTTGAGAGCTCGTTCCTCTGTTAATGCCTGTTTAATATCTATCGTTTCCGACTTTTCCATGGCAACGCTACCGTAAGGAGACGGAAACAAAACAAGGTCCGCTCCGGCTAATCGTAACAATTTACCTAAAAGTACTTTGTTAGATATTCCGTAAAAAGGTGACGCCGTAAGGGCTCCAGAAACAGCTGGATGAGCCATAATTGGAACGTGAATATCCGGATCCTCTGCTAATGCCTGCAAAACATCCAATCCGTATGCAAATACATTAAACAATAAGGCCGTTGCTCCCTGCTCGACTGCTCTTTTTGCTTTGTCTTTTAAGTCAAACGTTCGACCAGTTAGGTTAACCGCATACAGCTTTTGTTCACCTGTCTGTTCATACACCTCTTTGATAATCTTAGAACCAGCTTGAACTCGATCTGAAAAAGGGGTTAATGGATTATCAAATAGAATCTCGTCATCCTTTACTAGATCGACTCCACCTAGCAATTGATCAGCTAGCTGAGATTTAAATTCCGTCATGTCCTTTCCTATCATCCCTTTAAAAATACTCATCACAAGCGGCCGCTCATAGACCTGAAGCTGACTACGAATACCTTCTATTCCAAATTGCGGTCCAGGGAAAGCTTTTTCTAGATCACTAGTAAAATCAATATCTACTAGCTTGATTTCACCATCGAGAGATAGCTTTCCAAAAATCGTTGTTAAAATGGCTGGTAGATCGGCTGAGAAGTTGGCTTGTGGATACGCGATTTTTATGAGGCCCGTTTTTCGTTCTTCCCCAAATAATCGATTGGCTATATCTGTGCTTTTCTCTTCTATTACTTCAACAACTTCACCTTTGTGTTTTTCAAGCTGCTTTTTTTCAAGCGCTTGTAAATGTGTCCATGATCCAATCGTTAACCCAAGGGCAATGGATTCTGCTTTTTTGTGAAGATCTTTTTTTTGATCGTATACTCGATATGTTGCCGTTACAAAACTCATTTTGTTCAGTTCCCCCTTACCTCAATAACAAAAAAATCCTCTTCTAGTGGAAGAGGACAGTGTACCCATTTCTTGTCCTCTTATCTACCAAGGTAACCTTGTGAGAATTAGCACCTTGAATAGCTAAAAAGCCAAAACAGGTTGCCGGGTATCATCGGGTTCGTCCCTCCACCAGCTCTTCATAAGAGTGATACATATGTAATGTTGATAAATATACTATGGATTATGACAGTGAGATTCTATTCTGTCAATTAGTAATAATCATTTTATCAGAATCTATTGACAACGTACAAATTCCCTCGTATTATTTATACCAATTACTCTTATTGGGAAAAAATGATTAAGAGTACACACAACTTTATATACACTCTTATCGAGAGTTGGCTGAGGGAATTGGCCCTATGAAGCCCGGCAACCGACCTAATCATCATTCTACTAATATGATGAAAACCTTTAAGGTTTTAAGGCACGGTGCTACATCCAACAGACTCTTCCCGAGTCTGAAAGATAAGAGGTTGAATCACAGCATTCCGCCTCTTTCTTAAACGAAAGAGGCTTTTTTATATTTTAATAGATGGAGAGATGACCATGATAAAAGGATTTGGGGTTAAAACATTAGGAATGACTGCTGCTGCTGTAATTGTACTTGCTGGATGTGGTGATAGTGAGTCCTCGCAAGCCGAAGCAGATGTCAAATTAGACGGAGTACCTGAGAGATTCGCTACAGGTGAAGGCGCCAAAATAAAGGTCATTCGCAAGATTGGTGGAGATGACCATACTGCTCAATATTTGGCCGGAGTACAAGAAGAAGGTGAAGCGTTAGGTTTTGATGTCGATGTATTTACCGCAAATGGGGATACAGCAAGTTATCATGACGCCATATCTCAAGCAATAGATGCCGATTATGACGGCTTAATTCTTTCACATGGTGATGATGCCGCTACCGTAGATGCCGTACAACGAGCTGTTGATAAAGGGATTGAGGTTGTAACGTTTGATTCCAATAGTGATTTAGAATCGATTGATGGTGTGACACTCACCTCCCAAGATGATGAGGAGCTTGCAACACTAGCCCTTGATCAACTAGTTGAAGATTTTGATGGAGAGGCAAATATTCTCTACTTATGGGTTGATGGTTTCCCTCCAATGGTAAGACGCGATTCAATCTATCAGGAGGTTCTTTCTGAGCAACCTGGACTTAATGAATTGGAGCGATTTGGTGTTGCCGCAGAAGATACTTCTACCCAAACTCAAAATGCAGTAGCTGCGTTACTTAATAAGTACCCTGAAGGTGAAATCGATGCGATTTTTGCGACTTGGGATGCCTTTGCAATTGGAGCAGCACGTGCACTTGATGAAGCAGGACGAGATGAAATCAATATCTATGGAATTGATGTATCAAATGCTGACCTTCAAATCATGCAACAGGAAAATAGCACATGGGATTATACTGCAGCCGTTGATCCTAAGTTAATTGGTTCTATCAACCTACGAATTCTTGCCAAAAAGCTAGCCGGTGAAGAAACACCTCAATTTTATGATTTAGAAGCATCGCTCATTTCTCGGAAGCAATTATTAGAAGCAGATGATGACGTCAATATGGTCTCATTAGCTGAGGTCATTCCAAACTGGGGTGAATCAGACGCGTTTGAAGAAGAATGGATGACTATATTAAAAGAACATAACGAATAATAGGTGATTTGATGAAGCTACGTATGGAAAAGATCTCCGTTTCTTATCCGGGAGTCAAGGCGCTTGATCAGGCTTCTTTTGAAGTAAGCGGCGGCTCTTCACACGCACTAATTGGTGCGAATGGCGCGGGAAAATCAACGTTAATGAAAGTACTGTCTGGTTCAGAAAGTCATTACGACGGCACCATTCTAATTGACGGACAACATGTTTCGATCCATTCACCAAAGGATGCGCAAAAGCATGGTATCCAAATTGTTCATCAGGAAGTTGATGCTGGATTAGTTCCATACTTAACGGTCGCTGAGAACATACACCTTTATACATTTGGTTCTAGTCAGAACAAGAACGCCTTTATTCATTGGAGTCTTGTTCACAAAAAAGCTTCAGAGGTTCTCGATTCATTAGGTATCAATGTTTCTTCTAAAACGTTAGCGAGTGAGCTCACGCTTGCAGAAAAACAAATGGTTCTTATTGCACGAGCCGTTTTGACAGATTGTCGGCTATTGATCCTAGATGAACCAACAGCCCCATTAAGTCTTTCTGAAACCAAGCAATTGTTTCGGATTGTACGAGATCTACAGAGCAAAAACGTAGCAGTGGTGTTCATCTCGCATCGTTTGCCTGAGCTGTTTGAAATTTGCGATATCATTACGGTTATGAGGAATGGGCAAGTAGTTTCATCAAGACCTATTCCTGATACGTCAATTGACCAAGTCGTTGAGCAAATGCTTGGAGAACCTTTAAGCCAGCAATTTACAGACAGAGTTTCCGAGATGGGTGACACATTTTTAGAAGCTCATTCAGTATCAGATGGCAGCAAAATTAATCATGTATCCCTACATGTTAAAAAAGGAGAAATTCTTGGATTAGCTGGCCTAGTTGGAGCTGAAAAACCGAGCTTTGCAAGCTACTCTTTGGAGCTTCTACGATGACATCCGGCTCACTTTTGATTAACAAAAAGCCAGTTGTCATTTCCTCTCCTTATGATGCCGTTTTTCATGGAATGGCTTTTGTGCCTGAAGAACGACGAAAAGAAGGCGTCCTAATTAATGAATCTGTTTTAACTAACCTATCAGCTGCCAATCTAGGAAGCTTCAGTAAGCGATTTGGTTTTTGGAATTTCAAAAAAGAACAAGCGAGTGCTAAAACGATGATTTCAGCTCTTGGGATCAAAACACCTCAAGCTGAAACATTGGTCAAAAATCTTTCTGGCGGGAATCAACAAAAGGTCGCGATCGGCAAATGGTTAGTCGCTGATGCAGACCTGTACCTTTTTGATGAACCAACTAAAGGTGTTGATGTTGGGGCCAGAAAGGATATTTTTGAATTAATTGCAGAACTCGCAGCGAGAGGAAAAGCGGTCATTTACGCCTCGTGTGAACTATCAGATATCATCGGTATGACAGATCGTACCTATGTTCTTTACGATGGGCATATTGTAAAGGAACGAATAACCGCAGAAACAAATGAAGAGGAACTGCTATTCCTTTCTACTGGAGGCAATTAAGATGGCTGAACCTGAAGTGAAACAAACTTCATCTTTTGACTTATTTCGTTTTTTATATAAATACGGAACGGTTATTCTAATCGTTTTATTAATTGTTGGATTCTCTGCCGCAAATCCATCGTTCCTGCAAACGAGTAATATTGTGACCATCCTTCGCTCTATCTCCATTGTCACAATTATTGCGATTGGCATCACCATCTCCCTCTCAGTTGGAGGGTTTGATTTATCGGTTGGCTCAGTCGCCTCTCTTTCAAATGCAATGGTCATTTCGATGTTTGTTTGGTATTCACAAACACCCGTTATTGCAATTGGTGCAGCCATTGCTGCCGCACTTCTTGTTGGTGCACTTAATGCCTTTTTAATCGTAAAAATTAAAATTCCCGATCTCCTACTAACCTTAGCGATGATGTTTATCATTCAAGGTGTCGCCTTAACCTACACAAGAGGCGCCACCATATCTGAAAATATGATTATGTCTAATGGAAGTTATGCAGAGGGTACGATTAGTCCCTTTTTCGCTAAAATTGGTCAGGTTCCATACATCATTTTAATCATGGTAGCGTGTGTTGTTGTTGTTCATATCTTTTTAACGTATACCAAACATGGCCGCAGCCTTTATATCATTGGCGGAAATGAAGAAGCTGCCAGACTTTCTGGCATTGCAGTAAATAAGTATAAAGTGATTGCATATCTGCTCTCCGCTTTTTTTGCAGCATTAGGTGGGATTGTCCTAGCCTCTCGAGTGATGACAGCTGAAATAAATGCGGGTGGTCCCTATTTAATGGACGCAGTTGCGGCATCGTTTATTGGATTTGCTGTTTTTGGAGCAGGTAAACCAAATGCAATTGGAACATTTGTTGGAGCTGTGTTAATCGGAATTCTAGCTAACGGACTTGTTATGATGAGTGTCCCATACTATGCCATGGATATCGTAAAAGGAGCAGTTCTAGCCCTAGCGTTAGCAATTACGTATTACAAATTTAAGTAAATGGAGGAATTCAAATGACAACCTTTACTGAAACCTACTTTACCATGACCGAGGCTGATGCCATTACATATGCCAAAACTCAGCTTTCTATCTTTCCAGAAGATGCAATGCTCTCATGTGAAGAGATTGGGGATGGTAATTTAAATTATGTATTCCGTTTAGTTGATCGGAAAACTTTCCAATCTGTTATTATCAAACAAGCAGGTCCTGTTGCAAGAATTTCAGATGAATTTAAAGTATCTCCTGACCGGAACAGAATTGAACACGATATCCTAAAGATACAAGGGCAGCTCACACCCGAATTTGTTCCTGAGGTGTACCACTATGATCCAATTATGAACTGCACGGTAATGGAGGATTTGTCTGACTTTACGATTTTACGAAAGGCCTTTTTAAGCCATCAGACTTTCCCTAACCTTGCCGATCATCTTTCCACTTTTTTGGTCCGTACACTTCTTTCCACATCTGACTTGGTTCTTGGTCATAAGGAAAAGAAAGATCAAGTGAAAGCCTTTATTAATCCTGAGCTCTGCGAAATAACAGAGGATCTTGTCTATACAGAACCATTTTATGACTGCCCACGAAATGAAGTATTTGAAGGAACACTTCCTTTTGTTCGTGAGGAAATTTGGAGTGATGAGTCGCTTGCTTTAGAAACAGCAAAGCTCAAATTTCAGTTCCTTACTAAAGCACAGTCTCTTATTCATGGTGATTTTCACACAGGCTCGATCTTTGTGACGAATGACCAGACGAAGGTGATTGATGCTGAGTTCGCCTTTTATGGACAAGCGGGTTATGATATCGGCAATATTATTGCGAACCTGATCTTTGCTTTTGTAAATGGTGAACAAACCATTGAGGACCCAACCGAGCGTAGTCATTATACAGGGTATATCCTTACTACGATTCAACAAATTATTGATCAATTTAAAGAGAAGTTTATTGATGCTTTTTATGATCAAGTAACAGAACGAGTTGCAGAGTATCCTGGCTTTTTAGAATTTTATCTTGAAGATTTGCTTGCCGATACAGCTGCTGTTGTCGGTCTTGAGCTTGCGCGCAGAGTTATTGGCCTTGCCCCAGTTCAGGACCTTACTGACATTACTGACGCTGACAAACGAGCAACAGCTGAAATTGCTTGCTTAAAAGCAGCGAAAGTGTTTATTTTAAATAGGCAAGACTTCTTTCACGGGGAAGACTTTACTCGTGTAATAAGTGAGAATGCCTGAGGAGAGTGAGTAGAATGACTCAACTTGTTGATGTGATACAATCTGTGCGATTAACGGATGATGGTGAGGCTTTGCTCATCTTAGATCAAACCTTACTGCCAACCAGAAAGTGTATGAAGAACTTAAGACATCTAGTGAAGTATGGGATGCGATTGTCCAACTTAAGGTACGCGGGGCACCTGCAATAGGTATCGCCGCAGCTTATGGCGTATACCTTGGTACTAAACAAAGTGAGTCCAAAACGACAGACCAGCTTTGGACCTCTTTTATAGAAATTAAAAATGATCTAGCCTCTTCTCGTCCAACTGCCGTCAATTTATTTTGGGCATTAGATCGTATGGAAAATCGGTTTAAAGATGAGCTAGCATCTAATGGCTCTATACCAGACATTTTAAATGGTTTAAAGGATGAGGCTGAATCCATCCGTTTAGAGGACGAGCAAATTTGTGAAGCGATTGGGGAACATGCACTAACTCTTCTTAAACCAGGTTACGGTATTCTAACCCATTGTAATGCCGGTACTATCGCCACATCCAAATATGGCACAGCTCTAGCTCCGATCTATCTTGGTCAACAAAAAGGCTATGACTTCAAGGTTTTTGCTGATGAGACTCGCCCTTTATTACAAGGTGCACGCCTAACAGCCTGGGAGCTCTCTGAAGCGAATATTGATGTCACCTTGATCTGTGATAATATGGCTTCAATTGTGATGAGTGAAGGAAAAGTACAAGCCGTTCTTGTTGGGTGTGATCGTGTAGCTAAGAATGGTGATACTGCGAACAAAATCGGGACGTCTGGTGTCGCGATTCTCGCCAAACATTACGGCATTCCTTTTTACGTATGTGCCCCCACTTCTACGATTGATTTTGAATGCGCGTGTGGCAATGATATTATCATTGAAGAACGATCGGCTGAAGAAATTACGTCAAAATGGTATACTGAACCTATGGCACCAAAAGGCGTTAAGACATATAATCCTGCCTTCGATGTAACGGATCAATCACTTATTACGGCAATCGTTACTGAAAAAGGCATTTTTAAAGCCAATGAATTACATCAATTAGAAAAGCAACTAAAAGGGTGAGCCTGCCTCCCCTTTTTTATTTTGTTCATGAAAAAGGAGCTCGCAAATGAAAAAACACATAATAATCGGAGCAGGAATTCTTGGTGCAACTACTGCCTATAAGCTTGCTAAAGGTGGTGCGAGTGTGACCATCATCGATCGACAAGAACCTGGACAAGCCACTCAAGCAGCTGCAGGTATCATTTGTCCATGGATCTCGCAACGCAGAAACAAGGCGTGGTATGCATTGGTAAAAGCAGGCGCCGCCTATTATCCAGAGCTAATTAATGAGCTAAAGGCTGAAGGAGAAACTTATACTGGTTACGCACAGGTTGGTGCACTAAGCTTACATTCTGACAGCAAAAAACTTGATGACCTGGTAAAACGTGCGGAGAAACGAAAAGTAGATGCTCCTGAGATCGGTGAGATCACTCGTATGTCTAGTAGTGATGTTCAAAGGCTCTTTCCTCCGTTAGCTGAGGGGCTTGAGGGTGTACATGTCAGTGGTGCAGCGCGTGTAGATGGTGCTGCCCTAAAGGATGCGTTATTAAGATCTGCAAAACGTCATGGTGCAGAAATCGTGTACGGTGATGCTTCTATTGAGCTTGATACACAGGGGAAAACCAATATTCTTGTAGATGAGACGACTTATGAAGCAGATTCGATCATCATCACTGCAGGGGCGTGGGCGGATACCCTGCTCTCCCCTCTAGGGATACAATTTAAGGTGACTGCTCAAAAGGCTCAAATTTTACACGTAGATCTTGACGACCAAGAAACCGATGAATGGCCAGTTGTGATGCCACAGGGAGATCAATATCTGCTTGCTTTTCCAAACGGTCACATTGTCGCGGGCTCAACACATGAAGATGAGGTTGGTTTTGACCAACGTGTAACAGCTGGAGGAACATTAGAATTATTAAATAAGGCGCTTCATCATGCTCCGGGTCTAACGGATGCCACTGTTAACACGGTAAAAGTTGGGTTTAGACCGTTTACACCGAACTTCCTACCTGTCATTGGGAAACTGCCTGGATACTCGCAAATTTTGGTGGCGAATGGACTAGGAGCTTCAGGATTAACGATGGGACCATATATCGGATCTGAACTTGCTAAAATGGCACTCTCACAAGAAACATCTATTGATTTATCTCTTTACGACCTTTCGTTAGCAATCGAATAACGATTCAATATAAAGAAGAGGTCCTGTGTATGTATACACAGAACCTCTTTGTTTTATTTCTTTTCAAATGCTATAAGAGCTCTCTCCAACTTCGCTAATCCTTCATCAATCTGTTCCTTTGTTACGGTAAGTGGTGGAATCATGCGAATGACCTCACCATGCTTCCCACTGAAATAAAAGAGGACTCCTTCATGCAATGCAAGATCAAGAATCTCCATCGCCGCCTGTCCGTCACCCACACCTGTATCAGGATCAATGATTTCTATACCGATCATTAAGCCGATAGAGCGAACATTTCCTATGCGGGCGTATTTCTTTTGTAACCCTTCTAGCTGCTTGCTTGCATATGCGCCGACCACTTTTGTATTCTCAAGTAATTTTTCTTCCTTAATAACTTCAATCGTAGCAAGCGCTGCTGCACACCCAAGTGGTGTCCCACCAAAGGTAGTCGCATGAGAACCTAGTGGCCATTGTTGCATAAGCTTATGATTAGCAACCGTTGCACTCAGTGGTATGCCTGATGCAATGCCCTTAGCTACCGCCATGATATCCGGCACTACTTCAAAGCTTTGAGAGGCAAACCACTCACCCGTACGACCGAAACCAGTTTGTACTTCATCAAAAATTAGAAGAATTCCGTGCTCATCGCAAATTTGACGAATACGCTGTAACCATGATTTTGGAGGGATGATATAACCACCTTCACCAAGAACAGGCTCTAAAATCATACAAGCTACTTCATTTGGTAGCACTTGATGTGCAAACAATTGTTCAGCGGCTGTGTTCAGCTTCTGAATAGCTTCTTCCTCTGAATCACCTGGCTTGTAATATGGCAATTGATACGTTCCACTTACATGTTGATGAGAGCGATATTTGCTTTTTGACGTACTAATAGCCATTGACCCAAGCGTTCTCCCGTGGAATCCTCCAATAAATGATACGACAAATGGTTTCTTTGTCACATGACGCGCAAGCTTTAATGCACCTTCAATTGCCTCTGTTCCACTATTTCCAAAGAAAAAGCAATCCAGATCTCCAGGCATAATCTCAGCTAACTCATCAGCTAGTTTTAAGATGGATTCATATTGAATGACACCAATTGGTCCATGTGTTAGGTAATCGGCCGCATCCTTGATTGCAGCAACAACCTTTGGATGTCTGTGTCCTACATTTGTCACTGCAATCCCTGAGGTGAAATCAAGGTATTGCTTCCCATCCACACCCCAGTAATAACATCCCTCTTCCTTCACAACAGGTAAGTTAGGATGATCTTTAGCCATACTTGGCGCTAAGCGAATCGGCATCTTTTCACTTAATTTCGTCCATTCAGTTGACATAGTAATCACTTCCTTTTCTCTTTCACATCTTACTAGTGTATCTCGTTAAAATACAAATAGATGAGCAATAAGTACAACAATTGGTAACGTAATAACTGTCCGAATGATAAACATGAGGAACAACTGACCTATGTTTACAGGTATGCTTGAGCGTATCAGCATGACACCAATTTCAGACATATATATTAATTGTGTAAGTGAAACAGCTCCTACTACAAATCGTGTTAGTTCACTTTCAATGTTTGAACCAAGGATCGTTGGCAAAAACATATCCGCAAAACCAATTAACATAGCTGGTGCTGCTTGGGAGGCCTCCGGTATTTGCATCAATTCTAATACAGGAATTAACGGGTATGAAATGATCTGAAAAACCGGCGTGAAATTTGCAATGATTAACGCAATTGTTCCAATACCCATAACAAGAGGTAACATGCCAAACCAGATATCTGCTGCATTAAACAACCCTTTTTTCACAAGAACAGAAGCAGTAGGCACTTTTGATGCTTTAGCTACACCTTTTTGGAATGCCCATCTTGGAATAGAGATATCCTGAGGTGCTTCTTCAACAATTTGTTTACCTGCTGGCTCATAATAATCATTCCTCATTCTAGATAATGGAGGAATACGAGGACAAATAATTGCCGCCACAAAAACGGCGATTAATACGGTTAAATAAAATGGTGGAAACAGATTCTCAATGTTAAGCATTCTAGCCACGATTAAACTAAAACCAATCGATGTGATCGTAAAATTCGTGACGATAATAGCCGATTCTTTTTTTGAATAATAGCCTGATTCATATTGATTAATAGTGATTAGAATACTAACCATGTTATTCCCCATCCAAGAAGCCATTGAATCGACAGCTGCTCGTCCAGGTAGCTTAAATAGTGGTCTCATGATCTTTTGAGCTAATGTACCAAGCCACTCCATCAAGCCAAACTCAATTAATAATGGAAGCAACATTCCCATTACAAAAGACCAAACAGCCAAAACAGGTAGGAGATTATACAAGACTTCCTGACCAGTTCCTACTCCAATAATAACTTCCGGCCCTACTTCAAATAACGTTAAGACTGCGAAGATAGCTCCTAGAAAGCGAATAATTAGCCAAAAAGGATGAATAACAAACAAACCTTTAAGGAAGGGCTGCTTCGTCATCCATTCTGGCTTTGCTGTTACTCCAATTAGTGCTCCAATGCTCGATAGTAACAAGATAGCAGCTAATATTTCTGTAATAACCCCACTCACAAATGATTCTAGATTACTAGATATGTATGCAATTAGGACTGTCCATTGCCCATCAACACCTATTGGTAACGGGATCAAAAAAAGCAATGCGCCAATTAAAGACGGGATAATGAATGCTAAAACATGTTTATTACGATTAGATATGTTGTTATTTTCCATGTGAACTCTCCTTCATTTACAACTTATAAGATTACAGGAAAACGAATAATTATTCAATGATTAAATCGATAATTCCTCTGTGAAAATAAACTTTTTTGGGCTATTCACATCGGTAGATTTTCTGACGATAAATGGAATATGGAGGGATACAAGTTGAAGAAAAACACATGGTCAATACATCGCATCTCAGGTAAGCTTACCCTTTTAATTATGATAGCTGTTGTTATAACCGGTTCAATTATTGGAGGATCAGCTTATTATCTCGCAAAGCAGCAACTAACAGATTCCGGTAAATTAGATATTCAAAATTCAGTTGATGCTTCATTGTCATTACTCGAATCTTTACAAACTGATGTTGAAAACGGTTCACTCACTTTAGATGAAGCGCAAGAACGAGCTCGCCAGCTTATTTCTGGCCCTCAAAATGAAAATGGTTATGATATCAGTCAGTCCAATTTCTCATATAAAAATGATGGGTATATGGTTGCTTATTTAGCAGATTATACTGTCCAATTGCATCCAACCAATGAAATTGGCGACATACCAGCTGATACAACTGTGCAGAAGATGCTCGTTGCAGCGGCTACCGAAGAGAAATCTAAAGATCGCTATACAAATTACGAGCGTACTGAACAGAATGGCGATGTAATTAAAAAAATCGCTTATATGACTTATTTCGAACCGTGGGAATGGAACATTGGTATGACCGCAACAGAGAGCGAATTTTACGATGATATTCATACACTTCAAACTCTTATTATAGCTATTACAGCTTTTATTTCACTAGCCGCATTCCTAGTATGTTACATGTTAATTCGTAAAAAGATTAATACCTTAGGAGAAATTGCAATAGCTGCAAACCGAATTTCAGATGGTGATATTAGCCTTACGGAGCTTCCAGAAGGTCAAGATGAAATAGGACAGCTTGGAAAAGCATTTAATACGATGTCTAATCAATTACGTAGTCTTATTAATAGCTTGCAAGAAAAAGGAAGTCAGCTTCTTGATCAGGCAACAGAATTATCTGCCATTTCAGAAGAAACTTCTGCAAGTAGCGAAGAAATTGTACGGGCAATCGATGAAATCAGTACGGGCACTCAGGAGCAAGCAGCTCATTTAGAAAAAACAAACAACCAAATAATTGATCTTAACACTAGCGTTCAAGCGATGAATCAACAAAAAGAGGCAATGAATCAAGCGACCGTCCTTTCCACTCACGCTGTTAAACAAGGAAAGGAAAAAGTACAAACTCTTGAGGAATCAAATAAAAAATCATTAGCTGCATCAGACAAAATTAGTGTAGGTATTACAAATCTCTATTTAAAAATTCAAGACATCACTCGAATTACTGATGTCATCACAAACATTGCTGAAGAAACGAATCTATTAGCACTTAATGCTAGTATTGAAGCAGCAAGAGCTGGAGAGCAGGGTCGTGGATTTGCAGTGGTTGCTGGTGAAGTAAGAAAGCTAGCCGAACAAGCAAACGCGCGAACAAATGATATAAAAGAGATGATCCAAGGCATTGAGAAGGAAACAGAGAAGACCGTATTGTTAATGGGTGAGACTTCTACGTATTCAGACGAATTAAGCAAGGTTGTTAAACAAACGGCAACAGAATTTGTAGAAATTGAATCAGCAATCACTGAGACTTCTACGTCAATTCAATTACTTGAGCAAGAATTAAGTCAGGTAACTCTGTATACAAATACCATTGCAGAAGCCGTTGAACATGCTTCAAGTGTATCTGAAGAAACGGCCGCCTCTGTAGAAGAAATAACTGCTTCTCTTGATGAGCAAGGAAACGCAATTCAAAATGTGGCACATGCAGCAGAAGGTCTAACCGATTTAAATCAGAAGCTTAGTGAAGATCTTGCTTTCTATAACAAATAAAATTACCAAAAAAAGAAGTGGACCTAATGTGTCCACTTCTTTTTTGCTAGTAGATCATTTCTCGTAACTTTCTCATGTCCTCTTCAATCACTAGTTTTAACTTTGGATTATAGAATATCGAGGCAGGATGAAAAGTAGGAAAGACAATATAACTCTCCTCCGATGAAATATAGCGTTTGTCTTCAAGTGATTTGAGCTTTAAGATATTTGTCGTAAAAGGTGTTCCATGAATATCAACTAATCGTTCCTTCATTCCTGTTAATCTTCGGAACGCGACACCACCTAGCGTTACAATAATCTTTGGCTTAACATCTTCAATTTGTGCATCGAGTAACGGGGCATGTGCAAGAATCTCGGACTGATTAGGTGTTCTGTTTCCTCGTGCTTCGATTTCTTTTTCCTCACCTGGTTTTAACTTTCGGTAAGGTCTGCTTCTAATGACACTCGTAATATATACATCTTCTCGAGTTAATCCAAGCCAGGTAAAATACTGATCCATCACAGCACCTGATTTCCCGATAAATGGTTTGTTTTCAATAACCTCTTGTCGTCCAGGGGCTTCTCCTACAAACATAATGCTTGCATTTGTGTTTCCTTTACCCATTAAGAAGCCATCACAAGGATAGGGTTCCATTCTCTTTTTGCAGATTTCAATTAATTTGTTTGTCAGCTGCTTATTCTGAGTCATAGCGATTCCCTCCAAAAAAACAAAAACCACCTTTTAAGGTGGCACGTTGCTTTTATCTGTTCGCTAATTATACATTACAATGTTCACATTGATCACGTAATCTAGCTCGTTCAATGATTAATATAATTTGAGTAATAGAACGTTTTCGCAATCGTTCATCGTTTGATTCCACAACTCTTTGTTGTAAGCGCTTAACATTAGCAGATTCAGCATCATTTAAGAAATCCAGGTGTCCCACCTGTAAGCCCTCCCTGCTTTAAACTCTTTCATTTTTACTACCTCTAGTATAACCGATTTACGGCATTAAAAAAAGAAAGGAAAACAATTTGTCTTATTCAAACAAATTTGCCCTCCTTTTTAGTATATCCTTCCTGCTACAAATTAAACCTATTCACTCTTTTGAGAGTATACAGTTTTACCATTTATAATCGTCTGTTCAACCTTTGCCATTAAGTGAAACGGAGATTCACTCCATATAACAAAATCTGCATCAAGTCCCTCTTTAAGCGACCCAACTTGATTTTCTAGTCCAATATGAATAGCCGCCTGACTTGTCATTGCACGTAATGCTGTTTCTTCAGATAATCCATGATTAACTGCTGTTTTAGCAGTTGTTAATAGATGATCAATTGTGACAACCGGATGATCGGTAGTGATAGCAAAAGGAATGTTGTGTTGTTCAAATAACACCATCGTATCCCACGCTTTATTTGCGAGCTCCTGTTTTGACTTAGCTGACATCGTTGGACCAACTGCAATAGGTACTTGATTCTCAAACAAAAAGTCGATTAATAGATGTCCTTCTGTACAATGCTCAATCGTAATATCAATATTAAATTCATTCTTTATTCTAATACTCGTTACGATATCGTCTGCTCGGTGTGCGTGAACTCTTAAAGGAATTTCACGTCGTATGACCTTAGCTAGCTGTTCCAAGCCAAGATCACGGCTGTTGATCGTTTGATTTTCCAATCCTTTATTATAATCCTCAGCACGCATCAGCTCTTGACGCAGCAAACCCGCAACACCCATACGAGTAACAGCTGCTTTTCCTTTTGAACCATGAACTCTTTTAGGATTTTCTCCAAGTGCGGCTTTCATTCCTGAAGGGCTTTTAATAACCATTTGATCTGCTACTGTACCAACGGTTTTTACCGCAACCATTTCTCCACCAATAACATTTGCACTTCCTGGTAAAACTTGTACAGTTGTCACACCATTTTTTCGTGCTTCGGCAAATCCGTTATCCTGTGGACTAAGACCATCCAATGAACGTACATAAGGAGTCGATGCTGCAGACGTCTCATTAAAATCATGTCCTGCACTACCTAATCCTTCTGGATGTACTCCAAGATGTGTATGTACATCAATTAGACCCGGTGTGACAAATTTTCCATCTAGATCGATAATTTCTGCATCATTTGGAATGATAATATCTGTTCCAATCGTTTGGATTTGACCACTATCCACTAGTAGACTTGCTTTTTCTATGTATGTCGTTCCAGTCCATGCATTTACATTGATATAGGCTTTCATTACTCAACGTCCCTTCATTCGCTCTATCGCATTATTTCGTGTGCCGAAGTATTGAATTGTTTTTAGACTGACTTTCAAAGAAAGCCAGTCAGACAGGTTTACTTTTGTTCCATATATTGTTTTAATTCATTCATTACTTTATCTGCGCCTTCTGGGCTTAAGATAATATGTCCATTTGCTAATGAAATATTGTCATCAGAGCTTTCACCAGTTACCATACACGCACGATAAGGCTGGTACTTTTCAAGGATGATTTGTTCCCCGTCGACTAAAATAGCTAGAGGTGTTTTAATTTCAATTTCAAGCATATTTCTTAATTCTTTTGGGATAACAATTCTACCAAGTTGATCTAACTTACGTACAATACCTGTTGATTTCATATACCCTCACAACTCCTTCTATTCAATCTTTTTCTGCGTTTTTTGCTACAATTGAGATACATTTTCCATAAAAACGGGAGTGACTAGCGACTCATTGTATGCACTTTTATTTTATATCACATCAATCGCTTTTAACAGAGGATTTAGGAAAATACTCTTTTAACAGCCTAAAGGTAGTAGTGTTTTTACATTATTTACTTAATAGTAATAGAATTCCCTGTTACTCATCCATTTTTATCGTTTTTTGAGCCTTTAGACTCATATGTATGGGCACACTTCGAATCTAATCAAAAAGCTCTATCACCTAAGTGATAGAGCTTTTCTTATTAAGATCCTGGATATACACTAACTTGTTTACGATCACGACCAACACGTTCGAATTTCACAACGCCGTCCACTTTCGCAAAAAGAGTGTCATCTCCACCTTTTCCTACATTCGTTCCAGGGTAGATACGTGTACCACGTTGACGAACAAGGATGCTTCCGCCTGAAACAGACTGACCATCCGCGCGCTTAGTACCAAGACGTTTAGACTGAGAGTCACGACCGTTCTTTGTACTACCTACACCTTTTTTGGATGCGAAAAATTGCAGATTCATTTTCAACATGAAAATTCACCTCCTGTCCGTTATGGATATGAATGCTTCATATTCTTCTTCGATTGATTTAAGAGAAAGAACCATACCTTCAAGCAACAGCTGCACATCTCTATGCTGCTCCTGATTCAAAGACTCAGGTACTGTACAACTTAAATAACCTCCGTTATCCTGCATGTCAACAATAAGCTCTGTTTGGCATAACACCTGAACAGCATTTACTGCTCCAATTGAGACAGCAGAAGCTCCGGCACATACAATATCGTATCCATAAGGACCTGATTCAGCATGCCCAGACATTGAAAAAGATACAATGCGACCTGTTGAGTGTCGATTTATACTAACATTAATCATGTCTATCCCTTACACGTTAATAGCGTCGATCACTACTTTAGTGTATGGCTGACGATGACCTTGCTTACGACGGTAGTTTTTCTTTGCTTTCATTTTGTAAACGATGATTTTCTTGTCACGGCCATGTTTTTCAACTTTACCTGTAACTGAAGCACCTGCTACTAATGGAGCTCCAACTTTCGTTTCGTCTCCGCTAACAAAAAGAACTTTGTCAAACGTTACAACTTCATCAACATCTGCAAAAAGCTTTTCGATGTAAATCGTGTCTCCAGCTTGAACCTTCAACTGCTTTCCGCCTGTTTCAATAATTGCGTACATATCTGCACCTCCTTATATACTCAGACTCGCCATTTCAGGTAAGGAATCTCCTATTTGAACCTGTTCCGCGCGGTTGTAGTTCTTTGGGTGCAACCAAATCACTAACATTACCCATCATAGCACAAACAAAATTATGAAGTCAATAACATTTCGCTGCCTAGATTCATACTATAAGCCTTGCAGAATACGCTCTGCCTCCGCTTTTTCTCCAACGTATACAAATCGATACGTATGTGTATGAGATTGCTGCTCTTCTACGCTATAAATGTGAAAACCGAGCGCTTGCTCTAAGCGAGTTTTATGAACGTTTGAATGACCAAAAAGAATTTGTCGAACAGGTATCGGTATCTCAATGACCACCGCCTCCACTTGTTCGCGGTATTCCCATAACTCTCGTTCAATTTTAAAAGCAAGAGACTCCATAGACAAAACATAACCTGTACCCCTGCAAACTGGACAATCTGTTGATAAACTATTCCGTAAGCTTTCTTTAACTTTTTTACGGGTAAGCTCCATCAGTCCCAGTTTAGTAAGTCCTCTCACACTCGTTTGCGTACGATCTTTTTTTAATTCTTTCTCCAATGCTTTTGTCAGTTCTAGCTTATGGTCTTCTTTTCGTAGATCGATAAAATCAATTAAAATGATTCCACCTAAATCGCGTAACCTCAGCTGTCTGGCAATCTCTTGTACAGCTTCAAGATTGACCTTTAAAACGGTATCTTCAAGCTTTGTTTTACCAGTGAACTTTCCACTATTCACATCGATTACAGTAAGCGCCTCTGTTTGATCAAACACAAGAAACGCTCCACTTTTTAACCAAATTTGTCTACGTGTCGCTAGATCAAGTTGTCGATCCACACCATATTCCGTAAAAATGTTCTGCTTACCACGAAATAGTGATGTGCGAACAGATGGTAACCGTATTAGTGATAATAATCGGTCAATACGCTGCTTTACTTTGAGATCGTCCACTACAATTTCAGCTAAACCCTCTGATGAATAGTCTCTAATCGTTTGCTCAATAAAGTCCGGTGCTTGCATAATAATAGAAGGAACACGTTTGTCTTTGGCTTCTTCCATTGACTCCTGGAAGCTTTGCCTTAAGACGTTTAATTCCGCTTGAATCGTCTCTTCGCTTTCTTTTTCGGCAGCTGTCCGTAAAATTAATCCCTCTGATTCATCTGTCCATTTTTCAGCGGCAACTCGCCATGCTTCACGACTCTCACTCGATTGAAATCGCTTTGAGATGGCAATGTATTGACTATGAGGCAAGTAAACTAAATGATGTCCAGGCACCGTGACCACATTAGTCACTCTACAGCCTTTTGTGCCGATTTCTTCTTTTGTTACCTGCACAATTAGTTCCTCACCTTGGTGAACATAGTGCGAAATGCTTTTGTTTTTTTTCTTTTCTGCTTCTTCTTCACTGAGATAATACTTTAAAACATCATCTCGATACAAAAAAGCATTTTTCTCTCTACCGATATTGACAAAAGCAGCTTGCATACCTGGTAGAACCTTCTCTACTCTTGCTTTATAGATATTCCCTACTACCCGGTCTTGGTTTGGTTGATCAATCATTAACTCTATAATCTGTTCATTCTCAATAACAGCAGCTCTTTGTTCACGTGTCGCTGCGTTTAATACTAGTTTCTTCACTAAGAAGACACTCCCGTCTTTACATATCTCCCGTTATTGTACCTTAGTTTGGGCAGAATTTATACGTGGAGGTCCATTAATCAATGTACTGATCGGAACAGTTAATCTTCGGTCAAATAACGCTTGTAATAAAGCCTTCTCTGGCACTTGTTGTTTGTTTGAATGAAGTGAAAATAAGTGAGTGTGTCCTCGTCGAAGCAGCCTCACTGCATCACGCACATGAAGATCTGGCGACACGTTTAATACCAAGTTAGAGGATGAATGAATAGGTATCTGATCTCTTTCTGTTAAAAATCGCATAAACCGATAGTGTCGCTGTTTCCATTCGAGATAATTATTAATCAGAAGAAACAGGATCACGATATATAAATTTAAATGAAAAGGCAAAATTAAAGCAGCGAGTATCATTAGAAATAAGGCACAAATGGAACTAATTAAAGAAGCATGGTGCGCTTTTTTATATGCCCAAGCGATCCATAAACCAAAGCTGAACAATTCTTCCACCATCAAGCGGAAGAACCGGCAGTAAATTAAAACAAAGGATAATCAGGTTGTGCCAAACAAAAAGCTTGGTGCGATGAAGTGGACCAAACGGCCGTTTCTACCAATGCATACGAGGCTCCGATCATCCATAGTGCTGGAGAGGACCAGCTAAAACAACCAGTAATTCTTCTTTAATCGGCTTATTGCCACTGTCCTCTATTTCAGCTACACCACCAAATGGGAGCAGCTCAATTTTTCGGATTCTCCAGCCATAATGAACAGCCATAGATGCATGACCTAGCTCATGCACAAACACAATGAAAAAAAGCATGAGTGCTTCTCGAAAATAACCCGTTACAAATCCAGAACCAAGCACAACCCAGAAAAACGGATTAATTCGAATCAATAAAAGGAGTTTCCACATTTTATTCAAATGAGATCACTTCATTAGGATTAATGTACTCCTCACCTTTTTTTAATGCAAAATAATAAATGCCTTTATTATCCTCGCTTTTTGATACAGTACCAAGTTCATGACCCGCTTGAATATGATCATAGATGTTGACTGTGATCTCATCTAGCATGCCATAAGTGGACTCTGTTCCATCATAATGTTGAAGAATAACGGTTTTACCAGTATCCTCTTTTTCTGTTACATCCGTTATATACCCACCTGTCGCAGCGTGTACTTCAATGCCTTCCCCTGTCTCAATCATCACGCCACGACCATTTTGGTCAAAGTTTTCACGAATTGTACCTGTTGCAGGAACTGCATATGGCGTCAACTCGACTGGTGGTTCTGCTGGATTGTTTGTTTGATCTGTTGTTTTTGGTGGTAATAACGTGATTGGTCGTCCAAAGTTTGACTCATACCATTGACTGATTGCAGCAAATTGAAATTCTTGCTCAAATGTTTGACTGACAACTTCTCGCACCGGTTCTAACCTTGCTTGATCTGTCCGATAAATGATTAATAGCGATAAAAAAATCAATGTGCAAAACAATGTACGTAAAACAAAAGACCCCACATAGCGTTTTGGTGAACTTTCTCCTTCTGGATCAAACGATGTACCCACTTCTTTTACATTTGAATTCAGTTGGCGTATGCTTGATTTAGAGGAAGTTTCTACCCCATGATACCCCCGATTTGTTTTCCTTTTTGCTTCTATTCGTTTACGGACTTGTTGAAGCTGCTTTGACATCCTGCCACACTCCTTATCATTGCAGATCTGCTTGTACTCTACTTTATGATTTGTCTGGAGACAGTATGTCCATTCCCACGATATTATGAGGTTGATTCTTGATGAAGAAGGGAAAAGAATACGATACATACTTTGAAGGAGAGTGAATTAAATGAAAACAAGACAACTTGGTTCTTCTGATTTAGTAGTGAGTGAACTTGGACTCGGAGCAATGTCTCTAGGAAAAGAACCAAACAATGCGAAATCTATTATTGATGAAGCATTAAATCAAGGCGTCAATTATATTGATACAGCAGACTTATATGATATGGGTGAAAATGAAGAATTGATTGGACAAGCTATTAAATCGAGGCGAAAAGAATTAATTCTAGCGACCAAAGCTGGAAATCGTTTCGAAAAAGGCAAGGAAGGTTGGGAATGGGACCCTTCTAAAAAACATATCCAACAAGCTGTAAAAGACAGTTTACGCCGCTTGCAAACCGATTACATCGACCTCTATCAACTTCACGGTGGAACCATAGACGATCCAATCGATGAAACGATTGAGGCATTTGAAGAGTTAAAGCAAGAAGGAGTAATCCGGGAATATGGGATTTCCTCCATCCGCCCTAATGTCATCCGAGAATACCTAACGAAATCATCCATTGTTAGTGTCATGATGCAGTATAGTCTTCTTGACCGTCGTCCAGAGGAGTGGTTTGATTTATTATCTAAGCATCAGGTCAGTGTGGTAACCCGAGGTCCAATTGCAAAGGGAATTTTAAGTAAACGTCCTTTACAATCGAGTAAATCCATTTCTGAGAAAGGCTATTTAACCTATTCACTGAATGAACTAGAAGAACTTCGGAAACAGTTATCAGAGCACTTCGGCCAAGAACGCTCACTTGTTGAAATTGCATTCCACTACAATCTCTCCCAAGTGCCAGTTGCATCCGTAATTGCCGGTGCGAGCAGTGTTGAGCAAATGCGTGAAAATGTCCAAGCTATCAACGGAAATCCACTAACAGTAGAAGAGATAAACTGGCTAAAAACAAGGACCAAAGCCGATCTGTATGAACAACATCGCTAATATAAGCTCATCTGTAGCCCAAACCATAGCCTGGTTGGGCTATTTTTTTAGAGAGTTTTTCTTTTCGCACGTGAGTAGCTCGGTTCCGCGCGGGGTGGTCTTTATGGTCGCGGATGCCTCTTGATGACATGCAAGTCGCTTTTCTTACATACGAGATCTTCTTTCCTACATGCGAGACGCTTTCCTCACATGCAAGATCCCCTTTCCGACATGCGAGACGCTTTTCTGACATGCAAGACACTCCTTCCGACATGCGAGCCACTCTCCTCACATGCAAGATCCTCCTTCCTACATGCAAGACACTCTCCTCACATGCAAGACCCTCCTACCGACATGCGAGACGCTTTCTCTACATGCAAGATCCTCCTTCCTACATGCGAGACGCTTTTCTGACATGCAAGATCCTCCTTCCTACATGCGAGACGCTTTCCCTACATGCAAGTTCCTCCTTCCGACATGCGAGACACACTCTCTATATGCAAGATCCTCTTCCCTACATGCAAGATCCACTCACGGCGCCCCCTTTCCGCTCGCGAACCCACAAAAAAAGGACAACCCGAACATTAATCTGTCCGAGTTGCCTATTTTAATTTCCCTCAATTATTTCTCTCACAACATTTTTTAATTCAGGTACAATGATTTTCTCCATTCCAAGCCTTACTGCTCGTGTTGTACCCGGCATGGAAAAAATGGCTTTACCGTCACGTACTCCTGCGATTGCTCTGCTTGTAATAGCTGCTGTTCCGATATCTTCACTAAAGCTCATATACCGGAAGATCTCACCAAATCCAGGCATCTCTTTGTCCAAGCTATCTCTTACAGCCTCATAGGTTGTATCCTCAATGGCTATTCCTGTACCTCCACTTATTAGCACAACATCTATATCTGCCCTGGCAGCTGCCACCTTTAGCCATCTCTGAATACTGCTATAATCGTCCTTGCAAATTTGATATTCTGTTACGGCGTGTCCATGATTTTCAAGTAACTCTCTCATTGTTGCACCATTTAAATCGTTTTCAAAGGTTCTTGTTGATGTTACAGTTAAGATCATACATCTTACGACAAGCTTTGATTGAATCATGGGATAAAATCCTCCTCTAATTGACAGTTTGTCTAGTTTTCTATTATGATTACACAGTGTATATTCTGTTCGTACTGATTGCTGAAATGGAGGAGAAACTATGAACAGGCGAAAACGCTCTTCTAAACCAAATTTCTTTTCACTAGCCCGTTCCTTCTCTTCATCAAGCGAAAGAACAGCTATTGCGAATACAACGATTGAGTGTAGTGATCTCATCTATTCTCTTATTCAAGAAGGTAGAATCCAAGAGGATGAGCTTTGTTATTCTGCGCGGGTTGCAGGTACATTGGCTGCTAAAAATCCTGGGCAATGGATTCCATATTGCCACTCAACAACAGTTGATACGCTTCGGATAGAGTTTACGTGGGATGAACATACTTTAATGATTCAAGCATTTTTGAAGTCTAAGACATCTACGTCACTAGATACTCTGGCAATGACCGCTGTTTCTACAGCAGCCCTTACGATATTTGATGTATGTAAAGAATATGATAAAGGCATGGTTATTGGTCCTACCTATTTATCTCGTAAAAGTGATGAGTGACGATTTATAATCCAAGTAAAACAGCCAGCAGTTTGTACTGGCTTTATTTATGCATAGCTTATGATGCAAGGATTTTTACTGATTCACGATTAAATGCTGGGAGGTCATCTGGTGTTCTGCTTGTGACTAAGTTGCCTCCACACACAATTACTTCTTCGTCCTTCACAGTTGCGCCTGCATTTTTCAGGTCAACTTGAATCGACTTAAAGCCAGTGACTGTCCGTCCTTTAAGGACATCTGCATTGACAAGTAGTTGTGGTCCGTGGCAAATCGCAAATATTGGTTTGCCTGAGTTTGCGAATTCTTTTGTGAACTCAACAAATTTATCGTCACCACGAAGGATGTCTGGTGAAAAACCTCCGGGTAAAAGTAATGCGTCAAAATCAGATGGTTTTACATCATCAATAGATTTGTCGATTGTGACTGTTGCATCTCCTTGTTTCCCCGTTACAGTATTACCGCTTTTGTGTTCAATCGTTGTAATCTCGTGACCCGCTTCTTTGTAAGCTTTGACTGGGTCTGTATACTCTACGTCTTCAAAATAATCTGTGATAAGTACCGCAATATGTTTACTCATTTTTTATCAACTCCTATAATGCTTGTACTTATAATGTACCCTGTGCACATGTAACTAAACACGGGATTTTAAAAAAGTTGCTAGGTATGTACATCTCTGATCCGCTCCTGGGATGAAGGCAAGTCTCGTCTGGCTACGCTAGTGAATTTCAACCTTACATATAGTCTAAAAGCACCACACATAACTAAATGAATTAAAAAAACGAACCATTATGTGAGTAAAACAACATAATGGTTCGTTTATTCTGATAGCTAAAACATCTAGCTTCTTAATTATCGTACTCGGAAGAACTTTTTGATTTTTGCTAGTACGCCTTTTTGCTCTGCGAAAGATACGAGTGGTACGTTTTCTCCTAATATACGGCGAGCAATATTGCGGTAAGCGATGGATGCTTTACTGCCAGTATGTAGAGCAATTGGTTCGCCTTTATTTGAGTATTTAATAACTTCATCATCATCAATGACGATTCCGATTAGCTCAATGGCTAAAATTGCTGCAATTTCATCAACGTCCATCATTTCACCATTTTGCATCATGTGGCCACGAATTCGGTTGACAACTAAACGTGGTGCTTCAATATCTTCTTTTTCAAGTAAACCAATAATACGATCTGCATCTCTTACGGCTGAACGCTCTGGTGTTGTGACTACAATTGCTCGGTCAGCACCGGAGATAGCATTTTTGAACCCTTGTTCAATTCCTGCTGGACAGTCGATAATAACATAATCATATTCTTGTTTTAATTCTTCAATAATCTTACGCATCTGCTCAGGATCAACGGATGTTTTATCCTTTGTTTGGGCAGCTGGAAGTAAAAATAAACATTCAAATCGTTTATCTTTAATTAATGCCTGTTTTAAGCGGCAACGCCCTTCAACGACATCCACCAAATCATAGATAATCCGATTTTCAAGCCCCATGACAACATCCAGATTACGTAAGCCAATATCTGTATCCACCAGACATACCTTTTTATTTTGCAAAGCTAATGCGGTGCCAACGTTTGCTGAGGTGGTTGTTTTACCAACTCCGCCTTTTCCGCTTGTAATTACTATCGCTTCTCCCACGTCTATTCCCCTTTCTCTCAGAACCCTTTACTCCTCTATAAGCTGACTCGTGTTTGATGTCAGTTCCGGTCGTTCATGAACTAGCTTCTGTACACGTTCCAGAACAAATTCTGAAGTTGCACCCTTTAAAAACGCGGTTTCCATAAACGTGTCCTCATGGTCAATATCAGCAAAACTATAAATTTCAGAGGCAATTCTCAGCTGAACGGGGGCCATTAATGATGCAGTAATTACTGCTTTTCGGTTCCCTTCATAGCCTGCATGCGCAATTCCTTTTAATGCACCAAGCACATGGATACTTCCCGTCGCCATTAATGTCCCACCTGGATTAATATCTCCTACTAGTAAGACGTCGCCTCGAACCTTTAGTACTTGCCCAGAGCGGACGAATCGTGTAAGTGTGAGGAATTGACTTTCTTGCTGACGTCTTTCGGCTTCTTCAACTGAAATAACCGTTGATTCAATGGCTTCAATTTCAAGCGCCCTGCCTTCAGTAATTACTTGACGCAATTCTGCCTCAGACTCTTCTGACAAAAACCTTCGACCTACATCCACTCGGACTCGAACATTTGGTCCTTCTTTATGCTGATAGTAATTAGAATTGAGCTTTTCAGTCAACTCAGTTATTAAGCAATCATAGGCACAGTGCTCATCCAAAAGGAAAACCAGACCATCCTTCTTGCCTTTTATTGTTACATGTTGTTTTTTCTGCGTCACCTTCTACTCACCTCAGACACACTCGTTGCACACGATGTTCATTTTTTGACTGTTTCTATCGAATGGTGCTGGAATCTTAACTACATTCGCCACAGTTCCTACATAGTCCTCTTTTTGAAGGATAGGATTAACGTTGGCGTAAGTCTGCTTGCCGGTTCACGTGTTGAATTAGTCTGCGAATTGGAAAGAGAGTAAGGATTGCAAACGCTCCATTAAAGATAACAGTAGGAAGCACACGATTTTTTGCAAACTGTCCTGCTGACCAATCTGTTACCCCTAACATCTGCAGGATTCCGTACTGATAATACTCAAAAAACACAACAGCAATACATGCTATAACAATTGGTACTAATACACTATCTTGAATTCGTTTTGTTGAGAACGCAAAGATATAGCCAATAAAAGCAAAACCAAATGCATATATGCCTAGAAACTCTGTATAAACTACATCATAAATAAAACCAAAAATTAAGCCAAGGGTTAGACTTTGCATTCGACCAATGTAGATGCCTACAAACACAATCACAATGATCAAAAAACGAGGAACCATAACCACATCTAGCTTCAAAAAGTTTGCAACGGCATTTGGTACAATGGTTCCCTCAAATACAAGTAAAAAAAGTAATAAAGCAGCAACGTAATAACGACTCACACTTATTCCCCCTCTTCTAAAAGAGAAGGATCCATTGCATCTGTTCCACGTTCTACAACATAAAGATAACTAAACGCAGAAAAATCAGCCTCTGGCCTCACGTAAGCCGTTTGAGAAAGACCATACTCATCTAACTCAACTTCTTCTATTTCTCCAAGAATTAATCCGGCTTGGATAGACATCACCAAGACCAGATGTTGTCACAATCTGCTCAGGTTCAATCTCAGCTTCAATATCTATTTTTCGTAAGATTAGTAGATTACGATCCTCATCATAACCCTCAATGAAACCATATCCAGGAATATCTTCCCCATCCATGATTTGAGCAGATACCTGATTCGATGGATCGTTGTCTGATAGAAGCTGGACATACGACGTAAACTTAGACGTTTGTTTCACCTTTCCTACAAGACCGCCATTTGAATCAACAACAGCCATATCTGCAGAGATGTTATTATTCGATCCTAGATTAATCCCAACATATTGTGTCCATCTATCAGGATTCCGATGAATAACGGTCGCAGGGCGCTTCACATAATCATTTAAGGTATCTTGCAGATCAAGCATATCTTGTAATGTTTGATTTTCATTAGCAAGTTGATTTCGTTCGACTGAAATCTGCGCGTACTCATCGAGTCTAGATTTAAGTAACTGATTTTCCTCGTAGATATCTTTAATATCACGTACATTTTCAATAAAGCCACCCACAAAATGAGCAGGAGTAGAAAATAAATTTTGAACCCAACCAACAGAGTCACGAACAAGCTGTTCTGGCCCTGTTGGATTTTCTCTATTACTTGTTGAATAGCCGATCAGTGCTACAAGGATAATTAAACTCACAAGTAGAATGATTAGTTTTTTATTGGAAAAAAAGATGGCATTTAGTTCACCTACTTACGATTTCCGATCAGAACGAGAGGTGATACCCGCTTTTGAACGAAATAAATGTAAATTCTCCAATGCTCGTCCTGTTCCAATAGCTACACAATCGAGCGGATCCTCAGCTACAATAACAGGCATATTTGTTTCATCACTTAATAAACGGTCTAAGTTGCGTAGCAAGGCGCCTCCACCTGTTAGAACAATGCCTCTGTCCATGATATCAGCAGCAAGTTCAGGTGGAGATTGCTCCAATGTGTTTTTAACAGCATCAATAATGGTTGAAACAGTATCAGAGAGTGCTTGTGAGATCTCTTGCGCCGTAACTGTTATGGTTTTTGGTAAGCCAGATACGAGGTCACGACCGCGAATATCCATTTCATTAACTTCTTCAGGAGCATTAGCTGATCCAATTTCAAGCTTAAGTGTCTCAGCCGTACGTTCTCCAATCATTAAGCTGTACGTTTTTTTAACATATTGAATGATTGCCTCATCCATTTCATCACCGGCTACCCGGATTGATTGGCTCGTGACAATACCTCCAAGAGAGATAATGGCCACTTCTGTTGTTCCACCACCGATATCTACAACCATACTACCTGTTGGCTCCCAAACTGGAAGATCAGCGCCAATGGCTGCCGCAAAAGGCTCTTCTAGTGTATAAGCTTCCTTTGCACCAGCCTGCTTTGTTGCATCTTCTACAGCACGTTTTTCTACCGCTGTAATTCCACTTGGCACACATACCATAACAGATGGTTTACGTGTGAAGATAGAACGATTTTTTTGTGCCTGACGAATAAAATACTTTAACATCGTAGCTGTTGTATCAAAATCAGCAATAACCCCGTCTTTCATAGGACGAATGGCTACAATATTCCCTGGAGTACGTCCGATCATATTTTTTGCATCGTTTCCGACCGCTTCAATCGAATTTGTATCTGTACGTAATGCAACAACCGATGGCTCTCGCAAAACGATCCCTTTTCCTTTTGTATATACAAGCGTATTCGCTGTTCCTAAGTCAATTCCAATATCTCTTGAAAACCCACCAAACATCTATGTATCTCCCTTCATGACAGATCCGAAATCATAACCTTTATTATATCGAATAATAAAGGAAAAAAATAGCCTTATCTTGCCCCAGGAAAGAATATCAGCCTTTTGGTCCGGATCTAACCACAATTTTGCCTATTCTCTCACACATTCTAAGCTTATCCTACATGGCCTTGCTCCTTCAAGCTTATAAATGTGCGATCTCCTATAATAATGTGGTCTAGGAGTTCAATTCCTAACACGCGCCCTGCTTCATACAACCGTTTCGTCACATCAATGTCTTCTCGGCTTGGTGTCGGATCACCGCTCGGATGATTATGAAGACAAATAATGGAAGCAGAAGAACGCCTCAATGCCTCCTTAAAAACTTCCCTAGGGTGCACGATGCTCGCGTTTAAACTACCAATAAAAACCGTATGCCTAAAAATAACTTGGTTTTTCGTGTTTAAATAAAGGCAGACAAAATGCTCCTGCTTTAGAAAGCGCATATCCTCCATCACCAGATTTGAGACGTCCTCAGGTGAACGAATGGCATACCTTTCTCCCGTCTGCATGTTGTGAATTCGTCTGCCTAGTTCCATGGCTGCACTTAATTCTACTGCTTTTGCCATGCCTATTCCATCAATTTCACATAGCTCTTCAATTGTTGCTTCCTTTAAAAGTGGTAATCCATCAAAGTGAGCGAGTACCTTTCCTGCAAGCTCAATAACAGACTCTTTTTTTGTTCCTGTTCTCAGTAAAATAGCGATAATTTCTTGATTTGTTAAAACGGCAGCTCCATTTTGAAGCAAACGTTCACGAGGTCGTTCTGTTACGGGGACATCTCGAATGAGGAGCGACAATTCACTTTCTCCTTTCTAACATGCACAAATTTTGGTTAATCATGTGTTAAAGGTTCAATGGAAAAAGAACGAAGGGTTCTAGCTGTCTCAGCAAGAGGTAGGCCCATTACTGAATAATAATCACCTTGAATTTCTTTTACTAAGGTTGCGCCAAGTCCTTGGATACCGTATGATCCGGCCTTATCAAAGGGTTCACCAGAATCCAGATAACGGTCGATTTCTTCATCCGTTAGTTCATACATTTGAACGTTTGTTTGGTTAAAAAAGGAGGTTTCTTTTAAAGAGGACATAATGGTTACACCCGTTAGTACTTGATGTCGTCTTCCGGATAACTGTTGTAACATGCTTTTGGCTGCTTGTCGGTCAAATGGCTTGCCAAGAATCACACCATCAACAACCACAATCGTATCCGCTCCAATAACAACAGCTTCTGGGTGTAAGGAAAATACGGCTTCTGCTTTTTTTCTGGAAAGATGGATTACCGCATCTTCAGGTGACCAATCCGGTTCTAATCGCTCATCTGTTTCACTTGTTCTAATTGTGAATTGGTAACGAATTTGCTGAAGTAATTCTTTACGTCTGGGGGAGCTTGAGGCCAAAATAAGTGGTTTCATGAAGGGACACCTCTACAATCGATTTTTCTCTATTGTACAGGCTTGCTTTAAGAATACCAAACTATTACTTATTGAACAATTGATTTTTCAGAAAATTAGATTAAAAATTCTTTGACTGTTACATGAGGGTGGTAATCTGCAGTCTTGCCGCTACCGGGATGGGCGGGCGTTGAACTAAATCGGCTACGCCGTTTCATTTCAACCCTGCCCGTAAGTCCCACTGGAGTCGGCCTCCCCCATCCCGTCCGCTTGTGAGAGCGTCTTAATTTTCAACAGATAATCCACTCAGTCCATTTAGTTTTTATTGAAAAATAGATGAAATTTTAAATTTATTAACTACTCGTCAAAACACTTAGAGAGCAGTGTATGAGTGAATCAACATAGAACGAGCTCGGCGCCATAACGAAACGAATGAATGCCGAAGCGTACAATTTGAATGAATCGCACAACTATAGAAGAACATCGCTAACTCCTATTAAAAATCAGCACAGACCAGCATAGGACATACATGTAGTTTCCAAGCGGGACTCATGCCGACTTTCGCAATTGCGTCAGAACAAGATTGCTCACCCTCAGCTTGTAAATACGAATGTATATCTGTAGCATCCCTACTCTTTGATTATTTACAAACAAAAAAACAAACCATTATGTGATTTAAACAACATAATGGTTTGTTTTAGTTATAGCTAAAAGATTACTGTTCTGGCTTCACTATATTTATTTTACAAATACTGCTCAAACCATTCACCAATGGCTTCTAACCTTCTTAAGCGTAAGCTTGGTTTGCCACTGCGTGATAGTTCGTGATTTGATTCTGGGAAGCGAATAAATGTTGTTGTTTTCTCACGACGTTTTAGAGCAATGTACAGCTGCTCAGCTTGTTCGATCGGGCAACGATAATCCTTTTCTCCGTGTAAAATCAAAAGTGGTGTTTCAATTTGATTGACATAGGCAAGCGGCGAATGTTTCCATAACTTATCTGTGTCGTCTAGGTCCGCTTGTATTTGCCACTCCGTAAAGTAATAGCCAATATCACTGACACCGTAAAAACTTGTCCAGTTGGAAATCGAGCGCTGTGTGACAGCTGCCTTAAAGCGATTGGTATGACCCACAATCCAGTTGGTCATAAATCCACCGTAGCTTCCCCCAGTGACTCCTAAACGTGTTTCATCAATCCAAGCATTCTGCCCCAGTACATAATCAACAGCTGCCATGATATCACGATAATCTCCACCACCGTAATCACCTCGTACAGCATTCACAAACTCTTGACCATAACCTAAGCTTCCACGTGGATTGATATAAAGTACGGCAAAACCACGAGCTGCTAGTGTTTGAAATTCGTGTAGATAGCTGTTTGCATACATCGCATGTGGACCACCATGAATTTCTACAACTAATGGATAGGACTCACCATCGCTAAATCCAGCAGGCTTTAACAACCAGCCCTGCAGTTCATGGCCTTCCTCTGATTTAAACCGGACTTCCTCAGCTTGTACAACTTCTACTTCTTCTAAGAAAGAATCATTACTTGTTGTTAATCGTGTCTGTTCGTCTGTTCCAGGAGAGACATTATATAAATCACCAGGATGCCCTGATTCACTAATACCAGCAACTAAAGTCCTGCCATCGGAACTAATGGAGTAGCCATACACATGTTGGTTTCCGGTTAAAATAGCCTCTCTTTGACCATCAACAGTGATTTGATAAATACCTACATTGCCTTGCTCTGACACAAGGAATGTTAGTGACAAACTGTCTCCTGCCCAAACGAGTCCAGGATCAACCGTATTTTGAAGGAAATCAGCTGCAACAACTGGTCCAAGTTGCACATCCCAGTCACCCGTTAGCTTTGTCCATGTGTTTGTCGCTAACTCAAGCAGATAGATCTCATTCTGAGTGGCATTATCATACTCTCTTTCATGAGCACGTACAGCAAGATATTTTCCATCTGGCGACGCACTTGCATCGCTTATCACATGAGTTTGGTCCGTTAGCTGAGTTTGTTCTTTGCTATCAACTGAAAGAAGGATCAAGTCATTTGTAAAAATAAAATCTGTGTTTTCTTGATTAACCGAGGCTACTATCAGCTGCTCACTGTCGGCTGTCCAATCAAACAGCGTATAAGAAAGCTCACCGTCAGTCAGCTGAGTGTGCGTTCCTGAATCAATATCAACAGTGAAAATATGTACGTATTCACCCTGCCAAAAGCCACTTGCATCTGATTTGTATTTCATTTTGTTCACAACAAGAGGTTCTGGTTTATCCTCTTCTTTTTCAGCTTCAGGAAATTGAGTGCTCGAATACGCGATACGGCTCCCATCAGGTGACCAACGAAAATCAGTGACTCCCTTTTTCTCATCAGTCAGTTGTTTAGGCTCTCCCCAACTCCCTAATACGTATAGCTGAGTTGTGCCTGTTCGATTTGATAAAAACGCAAGTACATCTGCCTTTGGAGACCAGCGTGGCACTCGATTAATATGTTCGCCCTGTGTCAAATATTGATAGTCATCAGGATTTGCGAGAGACGCTCTAATGAGTTCAGCTGAATATGTATTCTTTTCGTTATGTAGGGTTGTTTCCACATACACAACATGCTCTCCATCATGTGAAAGCGCAGGTGAAGTCACGCTGCGCAACTGAAGTAGATCTTCTGGTGTCATAACACGTTTACTCATTCCAACACGTCCTTTTTCTCAAAATGTTCACACTACTAGAATAACAGGTTCTATTCATATGAACAAAATTGAAACACTACATTTCGCTTAAATCTCTCATACTTTTTTTATAAACAAGCATCGCATCTAAGATGATTTGTTGTGCTGTCCATTTATCGTCCGAATCAGCTGCTAGCAATTGATTTGATTCTGCTAATTTAGCCATCAGAGTTTGAGCACTCGCTTTCATCTCTTCAGTTGCCTGTTCCATATCGGTTTCTCGTTGATTTTCGAGTTGTGTTAAATGAGTGGTTAGCACATCTAAATCTTCTTTCTCTGGTGAAGAATCTGCAAGACTAAAAGCAGAAACTTCAGCTACTTCGGTTAAATGCTGACCCGCTTTTTGAAACCATTCTGCCGTTTGCTTTTGTTCACCATCTATTTGAACCTCATCCACTGAGTAGTTTTTTACATAGACTTCATGACCTGCTTTTTCATACATTTCAGCTAATTGAAGCGCCTGTTCTTTTGAACCTGCAGCTCCTATATATAAAAGGTCTGTATCTGCTCCCGACTCAATCGTAGCGGCGTAGCCTTCTTGTTTGAGTTTGTTAGAGACTTCTGATCCAGCCTCTTTAGTGGAAAAAGCGCCACCTTGTATAACAAATAGTTCGTTTGCGGTAGCTTGTTGTTTTTGCTCTTCATCCACCGTTGCAACAGGAGTGGTTCCTGCTTCAATAGCGGGTTCGTTTGTAACGTAATTTTTATCTCCAGTTGAGACTGTGAGTAGAACAAAGCCTAAACTAACACCGATTAGAATCGCAGAAGCAACAGAGCCGATTAACATCCAAGGGATTGTTAGTCCATTTTTCAAAAAGGTTCTAGGCTTTTTTTTCTGAGAATGTGCTGAGATAGGTGCTGTCTGTTTCCGTTCATTCCAATAATAGATCTCTCGTTCTTCGACTTTTTCAGGTTGCTTTGCTTGTTTTGTCTCTACTACATGATCTGGTTCTGGAAAGACCCACTCCGTTTCCGGCTTTTTTTTCTTTACTTTATGCTTGTCCACCTGATCACGCCTTGAGCCATCCTTTGAAAACTGTATTGATATCGTCCGTTTTTCTCCTTTCATCACAAGATTCCCCCTGTTTATCAGCTTTATCCTATGTATATGTGTACAAGCCTGTGAGTAGAACGAAAGAAAAAAGAAATAACCAACAATCCTTTAAATAGGATCATTGGTCGTCATAATGGTGCTTTTTCATATTTATCTTGGATACAGTGGGTCTGCTTTTTCTGAGTGATCTGGATAAGATCGGTATGGTGCAGATTCACTGAGAGTTTCCGCTAGACTTGGATAATAGAAGGACGAAACCATAACATAGAAATCAAAATACTCCGTTTCTACGTCTTCCTCCACACCTGCTTCTTGTTGTTCTTTGTAGCTATCATAGGAGATGGAATCCACTGATAGAATACGAGGGTATTGCTCTAATTCACGAATGAACTGAGATATGCCATCATAGGTGGAGGTACGAACTTGAACAAGTGCTTGAATTGGCTCAACATTTGGAATGGTCCAGTCTGCAATTAATGTTGAATCCACTACTGGGGCAGACTCCTCAACACTCTCATCTGGCTCCAAGTCAATATCGGGTTCCCCCTCTTCTTGCTCTTCTTCTGCGTCGTTAAACGTAATCACTCGGTTAGAAGCTTGGAAAACTCTGATTGCCCTGATAGCTGATCTGTTCAATTTCCACATTTGCAACCGATTCTGCTTGGGTAAAAGCCAAAATCACGTCATCTTCTAGCGGAACCACAGGTAGCTGCTGTTGCAGCGCTGTGCTTGAGAGTACAGGCTGCTCATCAACAGTGAGTTCCTCCTGATTTTGTAGTGCTTCTAATTCCAATTGAGCAATCGCTACTTCATCCAGTGCAGAACCTAGCTGTAATTGTGCTGGTTTAATAAATTGCCAATAGCTAAGCAAGCAGCCAATGCCAATGAATCCAACGAGAAAAGTTAACACTACCCATCTTCTTTTGGTCATATAGATTCTCATGGCGACTCACCTTCCTGAAGCTTGGTCTCTTCTAGGTTCAGAGCGAGTTCATAGGTTGCTTCGTACCGAGGTTTTACTAGCGTATTGCTCGCAACTGTATTACCTTGCTCCTCATCGTCAGTGAGTTCTGCCACTGCCTCTGTACCAATATCACTCATCCGAACGGCATCAACAATCGGATTCTGAAATAAAGCATCATAATATTGAGCAGCCTCCTGCATCTGGTCAAAGCTGACTGTGACCTCTAGCAAGCCATCTCGTTGATAAAAATAGCGTACAAAAAATCCTCTTTCAGGTAAAAGCTCAATGAGTTCTGCAGTAAATTCTGAAGTTGGCACACGATATTCATCTAGTTGATGAACGGCATCCTGTAATTGCTGCTCTGGTGTAAGGTCTGTTTCAATTGTACCTGCCGCAGCCTCTATCTCTACCTTTTGCAACTGCAGCTCCGACACTTCGTTAACAGCAACGGTGCGCTCTCTTTCAAGCATTGAATAATACATTAAGAAGATAAAAACAGAGACAAGAACAAAAACAACCGTTAACACTGCTATAAAAAAAGGGGTAATATCGCGTTTATATCGCTCTGGTAATAGATTAATTTCTTGATGCATCAGCGTACCTCTTTTCTCAGCATTAAGCCAAGGGCATCATAATACCGAGCTGGTACATATGAATCAGTGAAATCTAGCTGAGAGGTGATCTTCATTTGTGAAAAATAGTCCGTACATTCCTGCACAATGAGATCCATCGCAATCATGTCTCCACTAATCAACATATTCGAAATCTCAACTTCCCCTTTTAAAACCGAGTATTGATAAAAGCTGATCACTTTTTCAATCTCAGTAACAACCGTGCGAATCTCTTCTCTCAGCGATTCAGAGTCCAATCTCCATTCCAACTTGGCCTTCATGAATCACCCAGCGTTCCTCATCATAGGCAAGTGGCCAGGTTCGTGAAAAGAGTGGTCTACCTGAAGCCAAAATGGTAATGTTCACTAACGACACATCAAACTGAACGGAGACGGTAAACGGATGACCATCTAGAAGATTTTGCTCATGAAACAAGCGATACGCACAAGCCGACGTTAAATCAGCCGCATTTGCTTGTAAGTCTAATTGATCTAGTAATGTTACATACTCATTCATAACGGATTCTTTAGAAATATACAGTAGTAATTCTTTTTTTCTTCATCTTCTCGCAGTTTTTGATAGTCAAACAAAGGATCTTCAAATGGAAGAACCAAAGAGTCACCTGTATCTATGTATAGTTGTCCTTTTAGTTCTTCATCGGGTACGGTTGCTGCTACCTCATGCCTACGGATCAGCAGCTGACTGTCTGGCACACAGATCTGGACAGGACTGTTTTTTTTCAATTCCCACTCAGGTTGTTGCAACTCTAGCAAACGTTTTACTGCTTCTTTATCAACAAGCTTTCCACGATGAATCAAACCTGGTGGAAGATAGACTTCACCATACGTTTGAATGGTTTTCAAATCAGCTCGTTTACTGCTTACATATCGAATCACATGATCCTTTAAAACCAGTGCATGTCTCTGTTGTTTTCTACCACCAAATATCCCCATACCCGATTCTCCCATACGAATTTGATTTATCTATCAATCACCTAAAATAGCACCGTTTCGGTATACCACCGAATCAACGCTTCGCCAAAGAAATAAGCAGTTAGCGCACCTGCAGCAATAAATGGTCCAAAGGGGATGGGTTGCTTCCGGTCTACCTTTTTTAGCAACTTAGCACCAATGCCAACAATAGCCCCATATGTCGATGCTAGAAATAATGTCAAAAGCACTAGCTTCCATCCAAGTACGATGCCTAACACAGCAAACAGCTTAATATCTCCACCACCCATACCGCCGCGGCTAATGATGGCAATCAATAAAAGCAGCGCAAAACCAATCAACGCACCTAACCACGAATCCCACCAAGGTGTAAGCGGGGCTGCAACCATCCGCACCAACACGAGTGGAATCGCAAAAAATAGTAGAATTTTATCTGGAATAAGCATGTAGCGCATATCACTTACAAAAATAATTGCCAGCATCGAAACGAGTAATAACGCAATAATGGTTTCAGCTGTCCATCCAAACATATAAAATGAGAACGCAAATAAAAATCCAGTCACTAGCTCTGTTGTTGGGTACAAAAAAGAAATCTTTGTATCACATGTTCGGCAAGACCCTCGCTGAAGCAGGAAGGAAAGCACTGGAATTAGCTCTCGCGCTTCAAGAGTACGATCACACTTTGTACAATGAGAACGAGGTGTGACAATCGACTCCCCAACCGGCACCCGGAGACCCACCACATTATAAAAAGAACCAAACACCAAGCCCTACAAGAGCCAAATAACCTATCACAATACCATCAATCATTTGTTCACCTCTACGGCTGAGTTAGTCGTTTTTTCATGAAACTATATACCTATAAGGATAAATGCTTTTTATTGGAAATACAATTGTTTTTATAAAGGAAGATTAGGAGCCTGAGGCTTCTCTAAAGATACATCACAAAAACTCACGTTCCATTTATTAGTTGAGCAGCTCCGCTTCAGGAGGATCCTTCGCTTTCCGCGGGCACGGCCTCAGCTCCCAAGCGGAAAAGCACCGCTTGAGATCTTCAGACACGTGCTGTTCCCGCAGGAGTCTACGGATCCTCCTTACGCTAATTTTAGTAGAAATGAAACGACGAACGGTCCTATATGTAGGATCGTCCGTCATTTTATATTTTTATACAAAAGTCAAATTAGAATTAATTGCCTGCTACAACATTAACTAAGTCTCTTCCACCACTCGCTCTTAATTCTGTGATTACTTTTTCATTAATATGCGTTCTTTCAGTCGAAATTAATGTAACTTTATAATCTTTCCCATCAATGACCACTTTGCTTGTTCCAGCAGTATATTCAGTAGAACTTCCAGGTGGATCTGGATTCTCCATTAATCCTGCATTAATTAGAGATTCTAATGTATAAGTATTACTGCCAGTTCCACTGCCAGCAACATTCGTAGCCTTCGCCGTCTTCACTGCATTCACCATCTGCTCCGCGTTCGCAATATGCGCGTCTTTACGTGTGTTATCGATAATTGCTCCAATACTCGGAATCGCAATTGCTGCGATGATACCTAGGATAACCACAACTGCTAGTAACTCAATTAGTGTTAGACCCTTCTGATTCTTTAAATGCTTTTTCATTAATGCTTTCATTTTCTTTCGCCTCCACTTTTTTGTTTTGTCAATTAACAACAAAAAACCGACCTACACGTCTAATTAAGACAATGCCGGCCGGTTGCACTACTAGCTCCTATCTACCCAAGTGCCCATATACAGGTAGATGATCAACGCTTTCCGAGTTGTATGTACTTGTTGAAACTTGTTGTTAATCTGTTAAATCTAGCTTAGCCTAAATAAATCTATTTGTCTAGTACTTTTTTACCCTATAGTTGTAAATATTTTAAACATAGGTACCATAATAGCGAGTACAATCGTTCCTACGATTCCCGCCAAAAGAATGATCATCACCGGTTCAATTAACGCCTTAATTTGATCGGTTGCTGCTTCGACTTCTGATTCGTAAAATTCTGCTGCTTTCTCAAGCATGGCATCAAGAGAACCTGATTTTTCCCCCACACTAATCATTTGTGTGACAAGTGGTGGAAATGCCCAATGGTTTTCCATTGGTGCAGATAATGACTCACCTTGCTGTAATGAGCGTCTTGATTCCTTTAACACATTTGCAATGACATGATTGTCTGCTACTCTCTCAACAATTGTTAGTGCTTGTAAAACAGGCACGGAGCTTTGAAATAAGGCACCAAGTGTTTGTGTGACTCGAGCTAGTTCAGACTTTTGGATCAAGCTACCAAAAACCGGGATTCGTAAAATAATCGTATCCATCCACAACCTCATTTGTGGGTGTCTCCGGCCGAATTTCCACCCGAATACAAACAATGCAGCGACAATTGGTACGACCCACCAAAAAACTAACGCAAGGTCTCCTGCTGCCATCACTAGTTTTGTTATCGTGGGTAATTCTCCACCAAAGCTTGCAAACATACTCGCAAACGTTGGTACAACAAATACAAGCAAGAATATAATGATTGCGATTGCCACGACTCCAACAAACATTGGGTAGGTTAACGTCGCTAGTACTTTTTGTTTCAATCGATGCTGTTTCTCATAATACGTAGCCAATCTATCAAGAATATCGTCCAACCGGCCTCCTGCTTCACCAACCTTCACCATGTTTGTAAATAACGGAGGAAATAAATCTCCCTGCTTGGCTGAAGCAGCAGATAGTGACTTACCTGATCGAACATCCTCTTCTATCATTGCTAGAGCTGCTTTTAATGGTTTACTTGTTGTCTGTTTTGTTAACACATGTATCGTTTCGATTACTGGCACCCCTGCTTTTAGCAGCGTTGAGAATTGTCTGAGGAACATAACAAAATCCTTGGACTTTACCTTTGGTTTTAAAATTTGCACATCTTGGTACAAACCTTGCTGTAATTCTTCTATCGCAGTGACTGAAATTCGTTTTTCCTTTAATAATTGGACAGCTGCAGTCTCATCATTTGCCTGTGTTTTTCCTTTGACTGGTTTGCCGTGGCTATCTCTTCCTGTATACGAATAGGTTGCCATCAGCTTACATTGCCTTTTGCATAAATAGAGAGAATTTCAGGATTTAATACTTCTTGTTTAACGAGCTCTGCCATTGATGTATCCATCGTCATCATGCCTTCTGCTCGACTTGTTTGAATGACATTTTTAATTTGATGAATCTTTTCGTTGCGAATTAAGTTTTTGACTGCCGAGTTATTGATTAAGATTTCAGTAGCTGCCCTGCGCCCCTTGTGATCAGCTGTTCGGAATAAGCGCTGAGAGATAACCGCGCTTAAAACGGACGCTAATTGAATGCGAACTTGTGCTTGTTGAGCAGGTGGGAAAACGTCAATGATTCGATCAATGGTTGATGGTGCATCCGTTGTATGCAAAGTGCCAAGTACAAGATGACCTGTTTCCGCCGCCGTAATCGCCGTTGAAATGGTCTCCAAGTCACGCATCTCTCCAACTAAAATGATATCCGGATCCTGACGTAAACAACCTTTAAGTCCATTTGCAAAATTCTTTGTATCAAAACCAACCTCCCGTTGATTTACAACAGACATCTGATGTCTGTGTAGGTACTCAATTGGATCCTCAAGGGTAATAATATGTTTGCTTTCGGTTCGATTAATATGATCAATCATCGCCGCAAGCGTAGTTGATTTGCCACTGCCTGTTGGCCCAGTTACCAACACTAACCCTTGAGGTGCGCTAACAATCTGCTTTAAAATTGCAGGCATTTTTAAGTCATGTAATTGAGGAATCGTTGTTGGAATCACACGTATCGCCAGACCAATGCATGAACGTTGAAAATAAGCATTAATACGAAATCTCGATACTTTTGGGATACCAAACGAAAAATCTAATTCTCCCTTTTTCTCAAATTCACTCATTAAGTCCTCGGGAATAATCGCATTCGCAAACTGTCTTGTATCCTCTGGCGTGAGCTTTTCTTTGCCAAATGGTGCAAGATCCCCATTAATACGAAAAACAGGAGCCGTGCCTACTGTCAAATGGATGTCGGAAGCGCCTTTTGTAAATGCAGTAGATAATAAAGCCTCTAGCTTTTCTTTCATAAAAAATCCTCCTCTCATTAATGTTCTAAGGTCACGTGAAGCACTTCTTCCATTGTTGTAATGCCTTGTTTTACCTTTAACAATCCATCATCTAATAGAAAAATCATCCCGTTATTTGCTGCGTACTCTTGAATGTCATGAATCGTTTGTTTGTTCATCAAAAGCTGACGGATAGTCTCATCAATCACTAACATCTCATGAATGGCAATTCGACCACGAAAACCAGTATCACTACATTGACTACATCCTTCTCCGCGATACACTTTAGTAACGTCCATGCCACGTTTATGAAATAATTCCTGCTCTAACTCATTAGCTTCATGAGCTTGTCTACATGACGGACAAATTTTGCGAACCAATCGCTGTCCAACAACACCAGATAACCCCGAAGCCACAAGATATGGCTCAATGCCCATTTCAGTTAAACGTGGAATTGCAGCTATCGCACTGTTTGTGTGTAGTGTACTGAGTACCAAATGCCCAGTAAGCGAAGCACGCACAGCAATTTCGGCTGTTTCTGTATCACGGATCTCACCAATCATGACAATGTTTGGGTCCTGGCGTAGGATGGCACGTAGTCCCTTCGCAAACGTTAAACCCACTTGTGTATTTACTTGTACTTGGTTAATGCCGTTGATATGGTACTCGACCGGATCTTCAACGGTTACGATATTCACTTGATCTGTATTTAAATGATGCATGCCTGCATATAAGGTAGAGGTTTTCCCAGATCCTGTAGGACCCGTTAACAAAATCAGTCCTGATGGATTTTCAAGCATTTTTACAAACATCTTCTCATGGACGTGGTTTAATCCTAAGCTGCTTAACTTAGTTAATTCATTAAGTCCTCCGAGTAACCGAATCACTATTTTTTCACCAAAAATCGTTGGAAGTGTAGAGATCCGCATATCAACATGCTGCGAACCTACCAATACCTTAATTCTTCCATCTTGAGGCAAACGATTTTCTGTAATGTTTAACTCGCCCATAATCTTAATTCGAGCCGTTAAGGCACTCAAAATTGACGAAGAAAATGTACGCTCTGTCCGTAGCATTCCGTCAATTCGATATCGAACCATAAAACTAGTTTCAAGCGGGTCAATATGAATGTCACTTGCACGCTGATTTAGTCCATGTTGTAAAAGCTGGTCTACTAACTTAATGATCGGAGCATCTCTATCTGTAATAAGTTGCTCCTGATTCTCTATTGATGAGGCATCTAATACCTCTATCGCTTCCTCGTCAATTAATGAATCATTAATCTGATAATAACGTTCAATCGCTTCTATAATTTCTGCTTTTATCGCAATAAGAGGTTCGACTTGGAAGCCTGTAATCATCTGCAAATCATCTATCGCGTAATAATCAAGTGGATCGGCCATTGCCACTTGAAGCACATCATTTTGTTTTTTTATTGGAATCAGCATATATTTGCGGGCAAACTCTTCTGGAATCAGCTTTAATACCTGCGTATCCACTGCTGTCCGATACAGATTTACATGTTCAAGACCAAGTTGAGTCACAAGTGCCTTGATAAGCTCTTGCTCCGTAATTAATTCCCGTTCAAGCAGCGCATCACCCAATCGCTGGTCAGATCGTTTTTCCTTGAGTACATACTCAATTTGTTCGGTTTTAAGGTAACCAGCTTCAACTAATAAGTCACCGATTTTCTTTTTAGTTCTCATCATCCTGCTCCTCATCACCAGGTTCATAAACCCCTTTTATGTACTCTTGATCCTCATCAGGAGAGGTTGTTTTTGTTTCTTCATCTGTTGAAGGTTGCGCTGTTTCCACTGGATCTACAACCGGAGCATTCTCTGAGCCTTCAGGTAACTCAACAATCACTGGTTGAAGACCCGCTTCATTTAGTTTTGGCTCTGGTTCAGGCTTTGAGTACACACTACGTTCCTCGATTGAAGATACTGCAGCAACATAATCCCTTGCTAAAAGCACCATTTCTTTTTCCGTCTTGTTTGGTCCTAATTCTTTGCGATGTAATGTAGCCGCATAACCCTGTTTTCCATTTACAATCAGTTGAGAGTCACCTGCACGACGTTTTTTTGAGTATCTAACTTCTTTTCTTGGTTGAATCGTCTCCGTATCTTCCACCACTAGCTCATATTCGTGTAAATATGGTGTACCAATTAATTCAACAATCAGTCCATCTTGAGAGAATTGAGTTTTTAATTCCAACGTTTCATAATTAGGATTGTAAAATACGAGATCGCGATAGTCTTCATTAACCGACGCACTATACCCTATTTCAATGGAATAAGGAAGTTTACTTGGACTATGATGTTCGATTAATTCCAAATTAGACTTAGCCAACACTTGATAAATGGCCGAAGCAAACAAATCCAAACTTTCTCCACCCACAACCAATTGATTTGATTGTTTAAGTGTCTCTTTTAATGAAAATGTACTTTTTGGATCTATGATGATACCGTCTAAGCCCTTGGCCCATTGACCAAGTAATGTTGATTCCAAGTACGGTGTATAGACATTGGATAACACGGTGCTGTCTTCATTAATCATATCTATATATGGAGCCAAATGAACAGAAACGGGTTTGCTTGGTTGCTCATTTAATTGCAACTCCAAGTCAGTCTTTAAAGTCGAGATATCCACTAAACCCGTTAAATCAGCTGATTCAATCTGAGCTAATGCCTCTGTTAATGCCGTAATGTCTACCATTGCATCAAGCTGTTCCGATCCCATCAGCACGTCTTCCGTTAAAGTAGGAATGTCTAAAATAAGAGCCTCTCTTGGTAATTCAACCTTTGAATCATACAGATAGAGCGAGATTCCTTGCTGACTTTTGCGTTGTTCACTCAGCTTCTCTAATTCTACTTGAGCCTCTTCAGGAGTTAATCCGCCTACCTCAATACCGGAAATCACCGTACCCACTTGATATTCTTTTGCTATTGCCTGTTGATCTAACACACGGCCCGCAAACAAACCAATTAATAGAATTCCAATCATGCCAGCTACCAATAGTCCAATACGTACAAAGGATTTCATTGCACTCATTACTCCTCTTTATCTTGAATTCGTCTACGTCGTCCAGTCATTAATTCCTCTGATTCATCAACAGCCACTTCCGTTAAAGGCTGCTTTCGTTCTAATACTGGCTCAACATCCACTTCAACCGTGTCAAAAACCTGCTCTGTTTGCACTGATTCATCTGTCGTCATCGCAACTTGATCGAATGCTGTTTTAATCGCAGGTAGCTCCCATTGAAAAGAGGAGTTCGCTTGCTCGCGTTCCAAACGCGCTGCCAAAATAAGACTCGCTAATAGAGTGAGAACAACTGAAATAACAATGGTTAAACCAATCGGAAACAACAGATACATCAAAATCGTAATCAGTGCTATACCAACCGAAGCTACTAAACTTTGAAGCTTTAATGGCAGTGAGAGATTCACTCGTTTATTTAAAAACAGAAACAATAATAGCAACACAACAATGCCTGCAAAAAAAGAAATTGTATACATCATTCAGAATCACCAACCTTTTTAGACTATAAATACATTTATTAAGAAAATTGTTCTAATTATTTAGATACAGTTCTTTCAGACTTATTGTATAATAAAGTAAAAGTTTTGGATACATATGATTAATTTTATTTTCATCACGGTTGGAGGCGAAGATATGCATCGAAATGAACACGGATTAACATTAATAGAGTTGCTTGCTTCGATGGTGATCCTATCGATCTTTGCCATCGGATTTGCAACCATGCTGATGAACGGAATTAAGGCAAATGAAATAAATAGAATTGAGATGGAAGCAACCCTTGTGGCACAGTCTGAGATTGAGAGTATGAGATTAAATCAGGATGCTGCTTTTTGTACTGCTTCTGAGAAACCAGTCGAGAGCTTTCTCACAAAACGAACAGTTAAGCAGGAAAATGGCATGTGTCTTATTTCTGTTGAAGTGACAAATGACAAAATTCCTGGTTCCGCTATAAAACTAGATACAGAAATTAGCATACCAAAGGCGGTCACCACACCATGAGAAACATCCTACATAATCAAAAAGGCGCCGCGCTTCCCGTTGTGTTAGGAATCATTGTAGTTGGAACGCTTGTCGCTCTAGGTCTATTAGGTTTTCTTTTTAACGAGGTGAGCAAAAGCCAAACGGTTACGGAAGGTATCCAAGCCAAATATGCCGCAGAAGCAGGCGTAGAGCGTATGCTGAATGAATTAAATGGGCCAAAGCCAGAAGAACTTATTAACATCAAAGATCTAAGTTGCAGCCCAGCAAAGGTTTCAACCAATAAAATAAACGAACATAACATTCGACTTAGCTGTGACATGACAGATAATCAGCTTATTTTAAAAAGCGAAGCAACTGGTGAACACACACACACCACTACGGTTACATTAAAAGTGACACAGAAATCACCACTCAGACTGGAGGTGGAATCATGGAAATAAGAAAAGCCTTATCTAACGAAAAAGGTCTCACCCTTATTGAAGTCTTATCAAGCATTGCAATCCTCGTCATCGTGCTCGGCATCGGCATGGCTGCACTCGCCCAAAGCAGCACACTAACAAATGAAATCAGAGGCGAATCCCAGGAACGACAAGACATGCAAGTAGGATTGCTAGAGTTGACGAAGGCTGTGCAGGAAGCGAAGGATATTAAAAAGGGTACGGATGAATACAATTTTGAAATAACAAATACCGATAATTCCATCAGTAACTATTGGCTTGTTGATGGTCAATTAAATTCAGACGTCAAAAGTGGACAAACTCCAGTTGAAGGCGTTCGGAAAGTGACGATTGTAGATAAGAAAGGAATTACTTTAGAAATTGATGATTTGGAAGAGCCCGTGGTGCTTGCGCAGCGGGGTGGTGGTGTGATTGAGACTGGATTGGGTGCACCGGATGAGGAGGAAAACTGGGAAGATCGTAAGCCTGATGTGGTTTGCATGAAAAATGAAAAAATAGACTTCAGTGGTTACAAACAATTTGAAGAAATCGCGAAGAGACAACATTGGGGAAAAGATAGTATTAGATGTGATAATACAAGTGGAACTCTTACTATATGGAACGAAGTCCCTGTAAACCTTACTAATGGAGACATTACAATATATGCAAATAACATTGTTCTTAACTATCAAGCAAGCTTCTCATTAAGTAATGGCAGTGTTTATTTACCAAAGACAGAAATTTTAAGTATTGAAAATCACGGGACATTTGTCGTAGAAAATGGCGGCTTATATGTTAATGAACAAATAAATCTGCATAATAGTAGTACTCTATACGTTGGAGGAAAAACTGTTGTAAATAAGGATTTTAATAGCACTAATGTAGGAAATAAATTCACTTCAAAGGGGGATTTTATAGTTCTAGGAAATGCTTCGATATATCAAGCTCAAATGATAGATATTGAGAAAACGTTCTACATAAGAGGAAATCTAACTGTAAATTACAGCGCTTCGAATAAAATCAATATTGGTGACAAATTAATAGTTGGAGGAAATGTTGATCTTCATCAAAGGTTCACCTTTAACGGAAAAAATGGAATATGGGTGAACGGTAATTTTACCGCGAAAAATGAATTAGATATTTCAACTGAATCAATTATTTCAATTCGAGGCAACGTAACCTTCTTATATAGAGGAAAAATGTCTAGCAACTCTTCTATTCATATTGGTGGGAAACTTGATTTGGCAAGAGAAGCTACTGTAACTAGCGGGGGAAATTTGTATATTGAAAAAGGTATTAAACTTTCTCCTAAATCAATGTTGATTGTTAAAGGTGAATCATATATAAATGAGCGAATTACTTTTCCAGAAATTAAAAGCGAAAGTGAGAAGTATGCATTTAACACCTATGGCAACATAACATATACAGGACCTGTTGAAGGTACTATTAATTTCCCATCTAATTCTTCAATGTTTAATGCCGCTTCGGAAGAATTAATACCTAAGGTTAATACGATGGTTTACTTTCCTGATTTTCCGCCAGTACCAAATTAATGTTTTTATTTTTAAAGGGGTAAATAAAAAATTTTATTTACCCCTTGTTTGAATTAAATTCATCTCTAACGAATAGCTATCTTAAAATTATCATTCTTCAATTCCCCACGAACCTCTGAAATAAAATACAGCGACCCCGTAACTAAAATCAACTCATCTTTTTTCCATTGATCCATCAACAACTCAAGTGCATTCTTCCAGTCCTTCTCCGCATTAGCTTGTATACCATCAGGGGTTGCATTAAGTAATTCCTCTGCATCCGCAGCCCTAAAAAAGTCAAAGCTTGTCCATATAATCTGGATATCCATTTCACTAAATGGAGCCAGTAGCTTAGTCACATCTTTTTCTTTTGTCATACCTGCAAGCATTTTGATTTTATGATTCGGATAATGATTTTTCAGGGTAGCGGCTAAAGCCTGCATCCCCTCTTCATTATGAGCCCCATCGGCGATCACGAGTGGCTGTTCCATTAGTTGTTCGAATCGTCCTGGCCAATTGGTTAAGGCTAATCCTTTTTTACAGGCTGCATCTGTGATTTGATAACCTGCGTGTTCTTTCAAATAGAGCATAGCCATTAGAGCGAGACTTGCGTTTGCTAGTTGATGCTCCCCTTTCATGGATGTTTTTAGTTGTGTTAGTCGTCCTAACGGTGAATCAAATGTAAAACTTTGATCCGCTTGGTTAATCAATGTATCTGTAATATAAAAATCTTCATCTAATTGATAGAATGACGTGTCTCGTTCAATGGCTGTTTCTTTTAATACAGCTAATGCATTTATATTAGACACACCTGAAATGACTGGAATTGCTTTCTTGATAATTCCTGCTTTCTCTGCAGCAATCTCTTCAATGGTTGAACCTAGGATATGCATGTGGTCGTGTCCAATGGATGTAATAATTGATAGAAGTGGTTTGATGACATTGGTTGAATCGAGTCTTCCTCCAAGCCCTACCTCTACTAATACGATATCTGGCTTTGCAACATGGGCAAAATATTCAAACATAATTGCCGTAATGACTTCAAATTCTGTTGGAGATTCTAGCTCTGTCTGAGCTAATTCCTCAACAAGTGGACGTACCTTGTTGGCTGCGGCTACTAGATCCTGTTCAGAAATGGGTACGCCATTTAGGGAAATACGTTCTTCAAAACATTCCATATAGGGTGAAGTGAAGGTGCCTACTTGATAGTTGTTCGCTTCAAGCATGTGGCGCATAAAGCTTACGGTTGAGCCTTTTCCATTTGTTCCGGCTACATGTATCATATTTAATTTGGATTCTGGATTCCCCAACTTCTCCAAGCATCCAATCCATTCGTTTAAGTCCTGGTTTGATTCCAAACGGTAACAGGCTGTGGATCCATTCTATTGTTTGCTCTCGGTTGTTCATATTTTATCCCCCACTCCGTATGCCTTAACGATCTCTACTCTGTCTTATTATAGCGAGGATTGGTGGTTGAATTCAATATGTGTAGGATTTGAGCAGGAATTTCTTCATATTTTTCGTTTGTTGTCGATTAAAAAAGCAAGGATAAAAGAGCTGTGTATAAGCAGAACTGTTGCTATAGAGATCGCGATACTCTCTATTAAAGAACTAAGTAGAAAAGCGATAACAATTGAACCGATCAGGACTAATACAGCTAAGGCAATTTTTGATTTCATGAATCTTACTCCTCTTTTTAAGTGATTTTTGTATTAATTCGCTTAAAAACTAGGGAAGTCCTTTGTTGGATAAGCTCTTTTAAATTGGTGATTTCGTTTTATTAGTGAGAAATCACTTTTATCAGTAATGAGACACTTTTATCGACAATTAGCTCCCATCACGCTCCGCACTCCTGCTCACTTCAAAAAAAAGCCGGAGACACACATCTCTGCGTGACCCCGGCTTTTTTCTTATGCTTGTAATTCTGCAATTCTTGATTCAACTGTTTTGCGTTGTTCTGAGTAATCTGCTTGTTTTTTCTTTTCTTCTTCAATTACGTGTGCTGGTGCTTTGGCAACAAAACCTTCGTTGCTAAGCTTTTTGTCGACACGTTCGACTTCTTTTGTTAAGCGTGCGTGCTCTTTCTGCAAACGAGCAACTTCCTCTTCAATGTTCAGTAGGCCAGCAAGCGGTAAGAAGAGCTCTACTCCACTTAGAACCTGAGACATCGATTTCTCTGGTGCTTGAATCGTGGTTGAGATGTCGAGTTTGCTTGGGTTACAGAATTTCTCAATAAATATTTGTCCTCGCTCTAGCTGGGCGAGCGTAGTGTCATTTCCTGGACGTACAAGCAGCTCAATTTGCTTGCTCATTGGTACGTTCAGCTCGGAACGGACTGCACGAACAGAACGGATGACTTCTTTAAGTTGGTTCATGTCATCAATGGACTCTTCAAAGATAAATTCAGTAAGTACAATCGGCCATTCTGAAACTGTGATCGACTCACCTTTGTGCGGAAGATGCTGCCAGATCTCTTCAGTGATAAATGGCATAATTGGGTGAAGCATTCTCATGGTTTGATCAAGAACATAAGCTAAGACAGAGCGTGTTGTTTTTTTCGCAGCTTCGTCCTCTCCGTATAGAGAGAGCTTTGCCATTTCAATATACCAGTCACATAAATCGTCCCAGATGAAAGTATAAAGCAGTCGGCCCACTTCGCCAAATTCATATTTATCAATAAGACGGGTCACATCTTTAATCGTTTCTTGCAGGCGTGTCAGAATCCACTTGTCTGCTACGTTTTTCTCGCCGCTAAGATCAATGTCATCATAACCCAAATCTTCCATATTCATGAGAGCGAATCGGGATGCGTTCCAGATCTTATTTCCGAAATTCCATGTTGCTTCGACTTTTTCCCAGTAAAAGCGCAAATCATTTCCCGGGGAACTGCCTGTTGTTAAGAAAAAGCGCAAGGCATCAGTTCCATATTTGTCAATAACATCATGCGGGTCAACACCATTGCCTAGTGACTTACTCATCTTACGTCCGTCCTCAGCACGAATTAATCCGTGAATCAATACGTCGTTAAACGGGCGTTCTCCAGTGAATTCAATTCCTTGGAAAATCATACGAGCTACCCAGAAAAAGATGATATCGTATCCTGTTACAAGGGCACTTGTTGGGTAGTATCGTTTAAAATCAATTGCTTCTTCATCTGGCCAACCCATTGTTGAAAATGGCCATAATGCTGAACTGAACCAAGTATCCAGTACATCATTGTCTTGATCCCAGTTTTCAGCGTCTTCTGGTGCCTCATGTCCAACATAGATCTCACCAGTTTCTTTGTGATACCATGCAGGAATTCGATGTCCCCACCAAAGCTGACGAGAAATACACCAATCACGAATGTTATCCATCCAACGTAGGTAGGTTTTTTCAAAACGGTCAGGGACAAAATTTACTTTGTCATCTGTTTTTTGTAATGCAACGGCTGCATCCGCAAGTGGCTGCATGTTTACAAACCATTGTGTTGATAAGTAAGGCTCAACAACTGCTCCACTTCGTTCTGAATGACCAACAGAGTGCGTGTGTTCCTCAATTTTAAAGAGAATTCCCTGTTCTTGTAAGTCTGCAACAATTTGCTTACGGCATTCGAATCGATCTAAACCGTTATATTGAGCCGCATTTTGGTTCATTGTTCCATCTTCATTCATGACAAGGATTCGCTCAAGGTTGTGGCGATTCCCAATTTCAAAGTCATTTGGATCGTGGGTTGGTGTGATTTTTACAGCACCTGATCCAAATTCCATGTCCACGTAATCATCTGCAACAATTGGAATCTCTCGTCCAACAATCGGTAAGGTAACGGTTTTCCCAATCAAATGTGCATATCGCTCATCCTTAGGGTGAACCGCTACAGCCGTATCACCAAGCATCGTTTCTGGACGGGTTGTTGCTACTTCTATTTCGCCACTACCATCTGTTAGTGGATAATTCATATGATAGAAAGCACCTTGAACATCTTCGTGAATAACTTCGATATCAGATAGAGCCGTTTTTGTTGCAGGATCCCAGTTGATAATGTATTCACCACGATAGATGAGTCCCTTATTATAGAGCTTAACAAAAACTTCATTTACCGCTTTTGATAGGCCTTCATCTAAAGTAAAACGTTCGCGTGAATAGTCAACTGAGATTCCAATTTTAGACCATTGGTCACGAATAAACTGAGCGTATTCTTCCTTCCACTCCCATGTTTTTTCGACAAATGCTTCTCTTCCTAAATCATAACGTGTTACGCCTTCTTCTTTTAGCTTTGCTTCTACTTTTGCTTGAGTTGCAATCCCTGCATGGTCCATTCCTGGAAGCCATAAGGTGTCGTAGCCTTGCATCCGTTTTGTTCTGGCTAAAATGTCTTGAAGTGTAGCATCCCATGCATGACCAAGATGAAGTTTTCCAGTTACGTTTGGTGGTGGAATAACAATTGAATAAGGTGTTTTGTTCTCGTCCCCTGTTGCTTCAAAGAACTTACCCTTTATCCAATAGTCATACCATTTTGCTTCAGTGTCTTTTGGGTTGTATTTGGTTGGCATTTCTTTTTTGTGTTGTTCCATACCTACTGCCTCCTTTTTTTTCATACAAAAAAACCCTCCATCTCAAAGGACGAAGGGTTTCGCGGTACCACCTTTGTTTGCAAAAGGCAGATAATCTCTACTTAATGCACACTCAATCTGTTAACGGCCAGCACCCGTCCTTGCTTACTGAATGTTCAGCAAGGCTGCTCACGGGCGACCTTCTACCTAACCTACCTGAGAAATCTTCCAAGCCAATGGACTTCTCTTTCTGTGAGGGGTCACGTATACTCTTCCCGATCTTTGCATGTCTATTTTAATATATATTATTCTATCTTGTTGCATCACTTTCGTCAATATTAGCATTGCCTATTTTTCCCGAGCTTAATCCGGTTTGTTTCCCATTCCACGCGAGTTCTGCATAGTATGTAAAAAAAGGGCGTATAAAAGGGGGATGTGCACGTGTTCCATCGAAATAAGCGGCCACCTTATTGTCCACCAAAAAACAAATGGGGACCATGGTCGTATCTAAAAGCAGTCTGCTATCAATGTCTTTTGCCTATCATTTGTTTTCAAGCCATTAGGACCTTACTGCTGCCAACTACTTTAGACTTTCTCCTGCTGGTTGCTTTGATTGTGCTCTACTGCTCGATTTCCTTGAATCTTTTTTAGAGGGGATCCCATCCACCTATAAATAAGATAACTTATAATAGCAAATAAAAGACTACTTATTGTATTTAAAGGGATGATGAGGATGTCGTCCCAAAGTGACATGCTCGCTATACAGAATCCAGTTCCGACAATCAAACTCAGCCATCCAGTTAGCTTTAAAATGAGCGGCCTATGTACGTTATGGCGATTGGTATGCACATAAGTCAGGATCGCTAATCCACCGTAACCAAATACGCCAAAAATAACAAACGGCATAATCGATGCATGGGTTAATGTCGCACCACTATTCCCATACGATGCAACACTGATAAAATGAACAGCAGCCTGTAACAGAAAAAAAGCAGCTAAGATCAAAAAACCAGTCCCAATCATCGAGAACAACATCGTGCGCCACACTACTTTGCTTATCTGACCAATTTCGCGATCAAAATACGATTGAATTTCGTCTCCTGTTAGATGGTTGTTACCTTCATTTTCTTTCCGCGCCAATACAGCTGCTTTTGGAATGTATGTAGCAGCTGGTTCGCTATGGCATTTGGCAATTGTTTTGTTTCAAGATACGTCTTCATTTCTTGATACCGTATTTGATCCTGCGCATTCAGATGTAGATCCTCTGAATAATCCTTCACTAAATCCTCGCCCATCACAGGTGCCTCCAATCAACCATATCAACTCTGTCTATCTTGATCACGGAGCAATACATACAGTATAAGGAAATTGGCTGAATTTCGCAACATGTCTAGGATAGAGTCTCATTGGATGCTGGTAGCAATCTTGTAGCTAATCGTTGTACCTTTCTCATCGCAAGTATTCTCTTTTCTAGCCTTTGCACATGAGCAAGCTCGCTCCAACCATTTTCCTTTTTAAGATAGGAATCCACTGCATACGCAATTGGTTCAGGAAAGCTTAAATAGCTGCATAATAACTGCTTCTCTTCATCAAGTAGCGGCAAATGATGTTCGTATCGTGCAAACAAGCGCAAGACTTCTTCATCTGACCACTGAGCATATGGGAAGCTATACCGGCAAAAGGTGGCTAGATCACGTGCAGGTGTGTCCAAGCTTACTCGTTCGAAATTAATGAGTAAAGGTTCATTTTCAGGAGTAAATAAGGCGTGACTACGGGACAGACGACCATGATTTAGTACACTTCGGTATTTGCCTTTCTCTTTCGCTGCCTCATACCAGTCATTAAGCTGTGCTTTTGCCACTTCCGCCATCTGGTCAAGTGTATGGATGTGTGTTAAAAAGGTCAGTTCAAAAGGGGACATATAAATCTTTTGTTCAGCCTGATCAGCAAAATGAATTAACTGAAGCTGGCGTGCTTCCCACTTTTTCAATAACTCTCGATAGGACTGCTCTAATTGCTCCAGAGAAAGCTCTTGGGTTTTGACTGTAATTCGATGAATCACACCCATTTGATCCATAAGCTTCTCTTCCATTGACTCTCTGGCTGTGTATTCAGGAGACTCAATCCACGGCATTAGATAATAACTCGCATTACCTATCGTGATCGTGTATTCTCCGTATTTCGTTGGGATAAGTGGTACAGACTGTTTGTAGCCAAGTTTGGTTAATCGATGCATGGCGTGAACAAGCTCATCGGCTTGCGCTTGAGATAAGGTTGTCTCTTTAAGAGCAAACATGCCTCTTTGAGAGGTTAATTTTTTTACTTTACCTGCTCCAATCTCTTCAATCTGATCTGGATAAATATCGTAATGAAACAAGATGGTCTCAAACGGGTACTCTACAGACTGATTCATGAGTGCTACTTCCTCCCATCCAAGCCAGTCGGCCACGTCTTCTACTAATCGTTTTGATATGTTCCATTCTTCCTGACATGTGTGAATGGTTGATTTAATCAAATCAACTGATTGGTTTCGCAAATCTAGTTCAAGGATAGGTAGCAGTTCATATGGGATAAGACATTCAGCGAGTAAGAGTCCACCTTGAATTTTTGAAAAATCAGGAAAAACATCTTCGATAGCATCTAAAAAGTTGGAGATTTTCTCCGTAGGATGCTCTCTGTACCACTCACGTATAAACAGTTGAATGGATCGATAGCCTTGTTCTGGGTATTGATCTCCCCCAACCCAATGTAACATGCCGTGTATCGTTTTTGCGTGCCCACCTACTTGTAGTCGGTCTATGAGAGGTAATGGATTTTCTTGTGAGCGTTTTGATCGAATATTGTTTGCTTTTTTTAGACGAGTTTTTCCTTCATGAATCATATCTCTGAGAGCTTGGTTGAAGTGCAAGTGGAAAACGCCAGATCTGTTTTTCTAGCTTCATGAGATCTGGTTCCTCATTCACCACAGGTTTGATCTCAAGCTTAGTTTCCAATCCATACCGAATCATTAAACCTACTAAGGTTCCCCATACCTGTCCATTTTCTTGCTGACTAAATGCTTGTGTGATTTCATCATGGACCGATACCCGAGAAGAGTTCCAGGGAATGAAGGAATCTCCATCTTTTGTCCGAATCATTCGGTCAGCTAGCATAACTGGAGCGAGATAACAGTGATCGCGCCAGTTAATGTGCCAGTCCAAAAGATCTTGATCCTCCCAAAATCTAATTCTTTTTAATCCGTGATCTGTTTCAATGATTTCCTCACTCAGAGATACTGCATTTTTCCAGCCATATTGCTGCTTAAGCTCCTCCAGCAGGTCCATGATGACTCCTCCCTTCATGGCTTATGACTGAACCGGAATGTAGAGAATCTGCCCCGCTTCAATTTGATCAGCCTCTAAACGATTGGTTCGAATTAGCTGACTTGTTGTCACATCATAACGATCTGCTATTGTATCTAGGGATTCATCTTCTTGAATGATGCACATTTTTAATCTTGTAAATTGCTCATCGCTTTTCGCCATCATGCCTGTTAAATAAAGCGCATTCTCTTCTCTTTCCGCTTTTACCTCTTGAGGCTGATCTTCGTTTTCATCGATCTCTACTTCTTCTGTTTGTTGTCGTTCGATGTTTGGCTCAGACTGCTGTGGAGCGAGGGTGATCCGTTGCAAGTCTGAGTAGCTAGCTTGCTCTGTCACTTCACTAGGAGGTTCCACTTGCACTTCCACTCGTTCAACTGAGTCATCGCTTGCTACTGTGCTAGTTGGAGTCGGTAATTGATAGGCTTCATAAGAAAAAGATGTATCTACAACCTGTTCGTCTTCCTCTATTCTGTTTGGTTCATCTTGAACATCCTCTGGCTGATCCTCCTGACTGCTAAGCTCGTCTGCCCCAGTCATACCACTAATCGAGATATCGGCTGTTAACTGAATGCAGCTTTTGTCAGGCACATCATAGTCAAACGACTCCACTTCTACATAGATATCCTGCAAATTTTGAATACGATCTAATGGAATCGTGACATCAATCGGGAAAAAGTGCTTTAAGTCTCCTCTTCCGTTCTCTGAAATACGCACTTCCTCAATGGAGCGAAACGACGCTTGTTCACGGTACCCATCGTCTTCATTCTGCTCGGAGTCTTGATCTTGGTTTGAATCTGCCAATAGGTATTCTCCTACTAACCTTAATCCACCTACAATGCTTACTTGATTGCCTTCTTCCTTAATGGCAATCTCCGGAGAAAGAGACATACCGAGAATTTCTTCTATTTCCTGACCTTTGTTCAGCCACACCGATTCTTCTACCGTCAGCGTTAATTTTGAGGGATGCTCCTGCGCCATACTAACTCCTCCTTATCAAATCAAATCCATTTACACTCGTACCTATACAATCCGTACATGGAAATCCTATGCGGCAAACAAGGGGATTATGACAAAAAAGAGACTGACAGAAGTATACGGATAATTTATAGAGACGAATGATTCTAAATGAGTGTAGTAGTGAAAGGGGAATCTGCAGACTCATCGCTCCCGGATGTGAGAGCTACAGAATTTTAATAAATTATTACTGGGTATATAACGTCAAAAATAAATGGAGATTGTTGGATTGGTGCGTGTCCTAACTTTAGCCTGACTCTCTTTTTTAATGAACAAAAAAACCAACCCATTATGTGAGCTACTCAACATAATGGGTCGGTTTTGGTGGTACTTAAACACTCTTGTCCTGATCCTATTCTATTCTCGCAAATGCACGTTCTGCTGCTGCAATTGTTGCTTCGATATCTGCGTCAGTGTGTTTTGTTGATAAAAACATTCCTTCAAACTGTGAAGGTGGTAATGAAATACCTTCTTCAAGCATGTATCTAAAATATTGAGAAAAGATTGCTAGATCTGAGGTTTGTGCTTTTTCAAAACAATCTACTTTCTCATTGGTGAAAAACAAGCCAATCATTGAGCCTGCACGATTAATATGATGTGGAATTCCGTGTTTTTCAGCGGCTTTTGTCAAGCCTTCTTCTAGTCTTTTTGCTTTAGCAGCAAACACTTCATAATCCGCTTCAGACAGCTGAGATAATGTTTCATAACCTGCTGTCATTGCCAATGGGTTACCAGATAGTGTTCCTGCTTGATAAATCGGTCCACTTGGTGCAATTTGCTCCATGATTTCACGTTTGCCACCAAACGCTCCAACTGGAAGCCCACCGCCTATTACTTTTCCAAGGCAAGTCAAATCAGGTGTGACACCATATGTTCCTTGTGCACAATGGTAGCCAACTCGAAATCCGGTCATTACTTCATCAAAAATGAGTAGTGTGCCATTTTCCTCAGTTAAGCTGCGTAATGTCTCAAGAAAACCATCTTCAGGAGGCACAACACCCATATTCCCTGCAACTGGCTCCACAATGACCGCTGCCAGATCATCACCAAACTCCTTAAAAGCATAACGAACACTTTCGATATCATTGTACGGTACTGTTAACGTGTTTTTAGCCACAGCTTCTGGTACACCAGGACTGTCAGGTAAACCTAAGGTTGCAACACCTGATCCTGCTTTAATCAACAACGAATCTCCATGCCCATGATAACAGCCTGTAAATTTTAGAATCTTTGAGCGCCCTGTAAATCCTCTCGCAAGTCTGAGCGCACTCATCGTTGCTTCTGTACCTGAGTTAACCATCCTCACAACTTCTATAGAAGGAACTCGATCAATCACAAGTTCAGCAAGTTTTGTCTCTAATTCACTTGGTGCCCCAAAACTTGTTCCTTTTTCGGTTGTCTTTTTAATCTGTTCAACCACTTGTGGATCCGCATGTCCTAAAATCAGTGGTCCCCAAGACAACACGTAATCAATGTATTCATTACCATCAATATCACGGATCTTTGACCCACTGCCGCTTTCCATATACACAGGGTTCATATCCACTGATTTAAAGGCACGAACTGGACTGTTCACACCACCTGGCATTAGTGGTTTTGCTTGTTCAAAAGCAGCTTTTGACTTTGAGAAATTCATGATTCATTCGCTCCTTTCATCCACCTTACTGCGTCCTTCGCATGGTAGGTTAAGATCAAATCTGCCCCCGCACGTTTCATGCTAAGTAATTTCTCTAGTACAACTTCGCGCTCGTTAATCCAACCATTTTGAGCGGCAGCCTTCACCATCGCATATTCACCGCTGACATTATAAGCTACTAGCGGTACACCTGAAAAATTCTTTACTTCACGAATAATGTCAAGGTAGGACAATGCTGTTTTACAATTAAGAAATCAGCGCCTTCATTTAGATCGGATTCAGCTTCACGTAATGCTTCTTCGCGATTTGCAGGATCCATTTGATACGTTTTCCGATCACCAAAGGAAGGAGCTCCATGTGCTGCATCTCGGAATGGACCATAAAAAGCTGATGCATATTTAACCGAATAGGCCATAACTGGTACATGTTCAAATCCAGCCTCATCTAAACCATGTCGAATAGCTGTTACAAAACCATCCATCATATTAGATGGTGCAATAATATCCGCCCCTGCTTTTGCCTGAGAAACAGCCGTTTGCGTTAAGATTTGCAGGGATGGGTCATTATCAATTTCATTATCTTTAATCACACCACAATGCCCATGATCGGTAAACTGACATAAACATGTATCAGCAATGACTGTCAGTTCAGGGTAGGCTTCTTTTATAAGCCGTGTTGCTTCTTGCACGATTCCATGATCGTGAAATGCAGATGAACCCTCAGCGTCCTTTTCTCCTGGTAGACCAAAAAGAATAATAGAAGGGATGCCTAAATCGACAACTTCTTTTACTTCCTCTAGTACTTCATGTAATGGCCATTGAAAAACACCTGGCATCGAAGCGACCTCTGTTTTTTCACTACCTGTTTCTTTAACAAAAATCGGATAAATAAAATCATCCTGATCTAATTTCGTTTCTCTTACCATTCTGCGTATAGACGCTGATTGTCTTAATCTACGGTGCCGATCAAAATCCAATTTTGTCATGAATGTTCACTCCTTTTTAAACGAACAAGCTCTTCTACCATTGCTTCAGTAGTAAAAATCTCTGGAACTGCAGCGACACACAGTCCGTTTTTTCTAGCTTCTTCTGCTGTTATGTTACCAATACAAACAATTTTTGCATCAGGGAATAAGTGACTTACATCATTCGTTAGTTGCTGTGCGATTTCTACATAATGACGAACAGTAGACGAACTTGTAAATGTAAGAAAACTTAGCTTGGTTTGCTGCCTGACGAGATGTGTAATCGTATCCTTTGCAACACTTGGAAAAAAAGTTTCATATACAGGTAAATCGTTCACCTTACGTTCGGCTTGAACAAGCCGTTTTGCCAGAAGCGGTCGAGCAAGATTTCCTCGAGGAATTAAAATCGTATCTCCTTTGTTTGTTTGCTCTAATATGGCTTCTGCCAATGATTCTGCTTCATATTTTTTCGGTAACAGATGAATGTCTAATCCGAACTTATTTAATTCACTAGCAGTTTGCGAACCAACTGCGGCAATCTTTGCAGAGTCACGAAGTTTTATACGATCCTCTTCAGACAGATGCTCTAAAAAAAATCTTACACCGTTTACACTCGTAAAAATCAGCCACTTAAATGAACTAAGTTTAGCTAATACTTCCTTTAGTTCCTTTTGTTCTGCCATTCTCCGCACGTTAATCAAAGGGACTTGTAGAGCTTGTCCTCCCACCTGCTCAATTTGCTTAACAAAGCGAGCAGACTGAAGTGGTGCTCGTGTGACAAGAACCTTAGCCCCATGTAGGGGACTAGGAGTCAAGTTCACTTTTTACCTTTTCTAAGATTTCTTCTGCCCCTTGTTCTAACAAGGCAGCGGCAACAGATTCTCCAAGCTCAATCGGAGAGCTACCTGTTTGTGTATCGTGTATTAACACTTTGCCATCTGGTGAACCAACTAAACCAGTAAGCGTGATCTGATTGTCTTTGATGATGGCATAACCGGCAATAGGTACCTGGCAGCCTCCCTCAAGGGTGTGTAAAAAACTACGCTCTGCTTTAACCGTTTGAGAGGTAATAGGGTCATTAATTTTTGCAAGTAAGCCCATTAGTTCTTGGTCGTCACTGCGACATTCTAAGCCAAGTGCACCTTGTCCTACAGCAGGAACACATACTTCAGGCTCTAGAAATTCTGTCACAAAATCGTCTGGATATCCTAATCGCTTTAATCCTGCTGCTGCAAGAACAATAGCACTGTAGGATTCTTCTTTTAACTTTCTAAGTCTTGTTTCTACATTTCCACGAATCCATTTCACTTCAAGATCAGGACGTTTAGCCAAAATCTGCGCAGAACGTCTCAAACTACTTGTTCCCACAATGGCTCCAGCAGGTAAGTCAGCTAGTGAAACATGGTCTTCTGAAATGAGTACATCTCTAGGGTCTTCACGTTCTGTAATGGCAGCCAGAGAAAACCCTTCTGGCATAACAGATGGGACATCCTTCATACTATGAACAGCCAAATCAATTTCACCATTCTCAAGCGCTTGTTCAATTTCTTTAACAAACAAACCTTTCCCACCAACCTTTGATAAGGTTACATCAAGAATTCGATCACCCTTTGTGACAATCTCTTTTACTTGAAAATCATAGGGCATCCCTAACTGTTTCAGTTGCTCTATCACCCATCTTGTTTGAGTTAATGCCAGATTGCTTCTTCGTGTTCCCAGTATAATTGTTCGCATAACTGCCTCCATTCATCCATTTCAAGCGTTGTTACGTCCATATGTGAAAGCTAGAATATTGCCCTGATAGAAAATAGTTTATTAATAGTACTAAAAAAGCGCCAACATTTAGAAGTATTGTCTGGTATCCTCTTTTGTAGTTTACCACACGCTGGTAAAGATACGCTCCATATACGATTAGTGTCAAAATGGAGGTGATGATCTTCACATCAAACCACGGCAACGTATCATTTTCAACAGACGCCCATACAAAGCCGAATATGACCCCAATAAGCATCAGAGGAAACCCAACAGACACCGTTAAAAACGAAAATCGTTCTAAAAATGGAAACGAGCCAAATCGTTCGAGCCTTTTGCTCCATTTTTTCTTTTTTAACATCTGATGTTGAAGAACATATAACACTGAAAACGAGAAGCTTAATGTAAAAGCCGTGTACGATATCAAAAT